>CAXTMV010000045.1:7847-11574 GCA_964245425.1 uncultured Flavihumibacter sp.
ACATTTCCCTGTAAGAAATGCAGGTAATAAAAAACGGATAGCGCAACCACCAGCAGCCCTGTGGCAGCCAATGCAGCAAACAGGTACAGCGATTTGCCCTGTGGCGATACCGGGTGGGGGGGTAACTGGCCGCCATTATCCGTAACCGGAACGTTTTTAGGATGAAGGATATTTTCAATAGCTGTATATAGGGCCTCCAGTTCCGGGTGATCGTCTTCGCCATTCCAGTTCAGCAACATAGCGGATTCGATGCGTTTGAATGCCAGTGGCAGGTTCACGGTCTCCAGTACAACCGGCACCAGTTTGTTTTTCTGCGCGGCTTCCAACGCTTCATTCTTTACCCATTCGGATGCTACGGAACGCTGTGTCCATATCACCAGTACACAAGCGGCTTTTTGCAGCTCATTGTCTATTACCGTATCGTATTTCTGTCCAATCGGAATCTGCCGATCCCACCATACGGTCCAGTTTTTTTCCTCCAGCAAATGCGCCATTTGTTGCACGATGGTCTTATCCTCGCTGGAATAACTGATAAAAATATCTGCCATAGCCCTGTTTGGTATAAAATGGGATTGCCTTCGTTTTCACGGTGTAACGGTTAAGCGCATCCGCCTGTAAAAAAATATGATTGTTGATTATTTTTACAGCGTGGCGGCAGACAACTTTTTAAAGATACGGCATAATACAATATCCGGTATACAGGCGCCAAACCGCCATCGCATTTTCAGGTGGAACAGGGTTATGATAATAAAAGCGGATGCGCATTCGGTGGGCGGTGGCCACGCAATATGCATTCAACGTAACCGATCCATTCGGATCACCGTTTAATTAGTCGGACGCGGCATTAAAACCGGAAACAGCTTTCCGTTTTGTTTACCAGGATTATTCGTAGAGAGAGGCTGTTAGCATGATCTGTGCAAACAAGCTCCAGGAAGGCGTAAAATCAATTTTATGAAATGATTTTTCGGTTGAACTGTGCAAAAAAGCTTCCATGGCTTCAAGGTATCGGCTGAGTTCGGGGTTTTCCCAGCGATCTTTGTTGGTAAAAAAATCTTTTTGTAATGCTTTCAGAAAAATAACAAAATCTTCCTTGCTTTTTGCCTGCTCGGCCAGTTCATAAAGATTCATACAATTTGTTTAATGTTGGGGAGTTGCTTTTCTGACTGTTATTGAAGTGCCGTTATTTAAGGTAGAAAATTTCCGGAGTTCCTCTTCCGGAATATTGGCCAGTTTGATATACGGCACCTCAACATTTGCCATTTGGTGTGCATACAGCCGCCTGTTATCGAGTGTGAAAACCATACCATCTTTCTCTACAATTCTTATGGGTGTAATGTCTATTTTATTTCCTTTACCCAGTAACTCAGCCAGTGAATTGACACTCCTTCCATCTTTAAAATTGGCGGCAATGTTTTCCTGGCTGAACCGAATCACCCTTGGATCTATTTTCCCGGTGGTTGCCAGCGCTTCGAATTCCTTTTTTTCCAGAAAGGACACCGTTCCTCTCAGGCCTTTGAGTTCGCCGCCGCCGTAGGCAAAAGATGCCAGGTCTAAAAAAGGCAATGCCAGGTGATCGGCAAACGCATTCCATGTTTTATCACGGGCAAGCCTGGTGGCCGGGGTGGGTGATCCGTCGGCATTATAGCCATCCCGATCATACCAGGCCGCCTTCTCTGCTTCATGTCGTTCTTTTTCAAATGCTGCAGCGGGCTGCCATTGTGCCGACAAAGTGGCTGGTGGCTGCAAGTGCGCCCGTTCTACCATGTGCAACAGCCTGACCGTGGCTGCATTGGCTTTTTGCTGCAGTATCACCGAAGGGTTATCGGCATAGGCCTGTACAGCCGTATGATCGATAATGAATATGCCCGTCTTGCCTGCTGGCGCATACTCCAGTCCGTCCTGATCAACGCCTGATACGGGACTATTGGATCCGAATTGGTAAGGCGTCAGCATCGGGTAATGGGTGCTAATGGGATCCACACTTAAAAACCTGCTTACCCGTGGATCATAGATGCGTTGGCCATAGTTTTGCTGGTTACCGGTTCCGGCGGGCTCATTGTCGTTTTCCTTGCCATTGAATCCGTACCGGTAACTGCCTGCAGCGGGAATCATATAATACCTGCCCGGCAACTGCATTCCGAAAGGACTGTAGTCGGCAGCGCTGATCTTTTCTGCGGTATAATGATCCGTTACAGCCGGGTTATCATGCAGGAATACCGGTAATTTCTTATCGGAAATCACCGCCATCACATTGCCCAGGTGATTGGTTAATTCAAAGAGCTTGCTGCCAACCTGCACGGCCTCGTTTGTTGAATCCGGCGTAGCCGGCAACAGGATATGCGGTGTCCACATGCCCAGCCGGTTGATTCCGTACAAATGCTGTTCGTCCCAGGTCTGCCCTGTAAGCCCATTACCCGCAGATGCAGGTAACGGGTTGGCGTTAGACCTGCCCCGCCAGCTATATACGGCAATTGTTTTACCCTGCGCATCACGGATATACGAAGTAATGGTTTTATTCCGGCCGGCAACTACCTGTTTTTGTATCCGGTTGCCGGAGACATCGTAATCGTATACAATGGAAGTTCCGTCTGATTTACTGATGCTTCTTATTTTGCCATACACGGTCCAGTCGATCTTTGTAATTCCTTCCGCATTGTCTTTTACTAAATTACCGATTCCATCGTAGCTGTAATTATTGTCGGCCTGGTTGTCGATGTCTTTTTCGGCCGGGTAAGCGGCAAGCGGATAGTTGCCGGCTGCAACGCTGTCATTTATATGCGCCAGTTGGTTGGTGAGCGCCCAGGCGTCTGCGGGTAATGGCTGCCCGGGCTGATAGGTCTTCCTGGTATTATCCGGTGTATAACAGTAATAATGGTACAGCAGGTTATCCATTGCCAGGGGGCGGCCGCCACCGGAGCTGCCGTTCCTGAACAGGCTGCTGATATTCCCATTCCTGTCATAACGCAGCGACTCCCGGTAATCCTGCTGCCCCGTCTGGCTGGACCAGCCCATGGTTGTACTGGCAGCATTGATATAATGCGAGCGCATTTCCAGTAAGCGGTTCAGCTGATCATAACCGTACGTATAGCCCATGGGCAGGCTGTTTCCAAGGCCGGCGACACTGTAGACTGCATTGCTGATGTTTCCATTAAACAGGGCTTTGCCACCTGGTTCGTTACTGCCGGCTGCAGGATATTGAAAGGCTGGCTGAAAAACCGGCAACCCGCTCCCACCGATTGGCAGGTAATCATCTTTGTAATAGCCCAGGGTGAACGCCAGCGCGTCAGCCCCCACCTGTGCATGCATTCCGGCGGTAGACAGCGGGCTTCCATCCGAGCCTGCATCTGTTGAAACCGGATTTGTTTCTGTATTGCCGAATTGAACGCCATTAACTCCTTTCAACCAACCCTGCAGGGTATAAAAATAATCCATGCCCTGCACAATCCTGTTCGTAAGTCCGTCGCCGAGTTCTACACGGGCCAGTGGCCCGTGCAGGTAATAACGATAGCCTGCATCCTGCTGTAATACATTCATATCCGTTCCGCTGTAGGCTCTTAACAGCCTGTTATCAGGATCATATTCATATTTATATATAAACTGATCTGCTTTTCCCCGCTGGTAGATAATATTATTTATTTTGGCGCTGACGAGATCATAATCGTACCGAAAATTTTTAAGCATATTGATGCCTGTGCCCGTTACTGATTTTTTATACTCCTGCCAGAGC
>CAXTMV010000045.1:11684-27105 GCA_964245425.1 uncultured Flavihumibacter sp.
GTTTTATATTACCGCTGATATCATATTGATAATGGGTTGCGTTGTTATAGTCGTCTAAACCGGTGATGGTTGCGCGGTAAATACTCGCAACCATTCTTTTGCGGCTGCTGGTATACATTTGCTGGTTACCAGTAATGATTGGATTGGTTACAATAGTAGTGTCGGGCTGATCGTAAATGGTTTGAACAACCTGTGTATTAGTGCCACTGGCCAGCCATTTGTTAATCGGGCTGTTTATCATTCCGGGAGGGGTGCCGGCGATCAAGCTCGTCAATACCTGGGCGCCCGTTTTCTCCCCTACTTCTATTATGCGATCCAGCCGATCATATTTTGTATAGCTGTACCGGTTTAGCAAGCCACCCTGTTCAGCCGTTTTCTGCTCCACATTCTGAGACGCCAGCAGCCTTTCCGCCAGGTCGTAAAAGAAATCGGCTTCGCCTGCATCGGGATGTATCTTTCTTGTTACGGCATTGAAAGAATTATAGTAGTAATGAGACGGTAGTTTATGCAAAGGGTATACCGGCTGGTAAACATTACTGAAGACGGTATTTTGGTTAACCGTACTAAGCTGGTTAATCCGATCGACGCAGGAGCCCCTTGTCTCTTCCCTGTTCAGCGGTAGCCAGAGCACCAGGCTGGCTTTGTTTTGCGGAACCAGGCAGGGGTTATAAGCATTGCTTCTTATTTCAGCCATGTTCAAGGCGCGGTTATACAGTCGAAACTGTTTAATGCTTCCGGCAAGTCCCCCGGCACCTGCCCCTATGACACAGTCCGCGGCACTGTTATTACTGACACGCAGGGAATCGATGATACGGTTGCGGACGAAACTCAATTCGTTTGTGCCGGCAATACTGTCTGCAGCAGACAGGGGCGGGGCGGTGTCCGGGCTGTAATCAAAACGATTGATTACCTGCTGACTGTTGACAAGGTTGCCATTAAGATAAATGGCCAGGGGATTGTCTTCATCGCCGGTATATTGTACGGCAATATAAACCCAGCTATCATTGCTGATCAATTGTTTCAGATCGGTAGTTGTTTCTATTGTTAAAGCCCGGTACAGGATACGGGGCACTTCAACCGGAATGCTGCTGCGGATGGTTACTGGCGGTAATGTGTTGTAAGGCGCCGGCCAGGGATACTGTATTATTTTGCTGAGGGTTTGTATCCACATTTCCTTTCCATGCGCCGCCCAATCAACCGCAAGCCTGCCATTGCGAAGGTATAATTTATAGCCGTCCGTTTTATTATCGCTAGTATTAACGGATTGCTTTGTGACAATGGCCTGCGTTTCATCAAGGCTATTGAAGTTGATAAAAGCTTCTGCCGTAAAGGGCGATGCATTTTGCTGAATAAGGGGGTTATCGGGTACGGTGATACTGGCATTGCCATTCATGGCCGGTGCATCGCCGTATTCATAACAATCGGCCTTGTCTGCCAGCCGAAAATTCCTGGCCCTTTCCATACGGGCAACCCCGTCTGCTTCCTCATCGATGGGCAGTACGCCTGCAGGTGGTATTGTTTTTACCAGGTTACCCGGCTGATCATAATAATACAGGGTATACTGATATTCCGCCGGCTGGTTGTACACTGCTTCAAGTGTTAACCTGGGTGTAATGTTGAGGCATTTGCTGAAATAGGCTTCCCGGTAATCTTTTTTCAACTTTTCCAGGTAGTCAAGGTAATCGCTGCGTGCATTATTCAATGCTACCTGCACCTGCAGGCCGATACAATCATTATCGCTGACCGGCAGGCTGGGTTGCAGTGGCTTATTGCAAATGGCGTAGAGCAACGGATCTGCCTGGCCACCTCCCCCTTTTATAAAATTAAGGGCCGTGGCCCGGCAGCTACCGGTATTATCGGTTGTATAGCTGATCAGTGAATCGGGGCGCACCGTAACCTGGTAACCGCCCGCCGGCTGGTATTGCCGGAAAAACTGCACCAGGCTGTCATAGGGTACCCTGTAATCGATATCCGGCAGGTTAACGGGTGTGCACCATTCTGTGTGCAGGAAAGAGAAATACAGGGCCAGCAATCGTGCATCCACCGTATCTGCAAATACCGCCCTGAATTTTTCCAGCTCGCTGAAGGGTTGACAGCAAGTAATAAATCGCGGAAGACAGTCTGCCGCGTTACACCCGGCGTTGGGTTTCTTATGCAGGGAATCTTCCGGGTAAGCGAATACCAGGTGAAGACGCGCTGCCAGGTTCTTGTAATAAGTAAGGTCAAGATTTCGGTTAAGCGATATATTTAACCAGCTTGTCAGTTGCCTTTCATAAAGGCTGTCTGCATTAAATTCTTTAACGGGATTTGTAAAGTAATCCGGCTTTAGTTGCTCAAAATGATCAAAGGCTGCTGCAAACGAGGCGGCGTCAACCGTATCAGCTGCAGCAATCTTTCCTGCTGCTGTACATTGTTGCAGGGCGTTGTATATGTCAACAGAAGAAAGGCTGAAACTATATTTCCGGTTGATGTATTTAGCCAGCCATTCATAATACAGCGGATCAGCTGGCTTCATAAAATCATAGCTGGCCCTAAAATTTGCCGTCTCATCTGCCAGGTCTGTACAGGTTAAACAGGTTTTTGGCCGGCTCCCGGTACAGCTGAGAGATGACGGCAATAACAGGGGTACTGGTGTTACACAATCAGTCTTATAGGCATCCACCAGGCTGTTTATTTCTGCATCTGTTAACGAGAAACCGGGATCAATCGCTGCTTTGATATAATCCGAAAAACTTTTATAGCCGATCGACTGCTGATAGCGCATTTGCCAGGACATGAGCTTATCGTAGGCACAGGTTGAAAGTGTCCGCACTGTTTCGCTGCTGTATAATGGAACAGCGTCTGCGCTGGCCGGATAATCCAGCAGCAGATCATTGCAGGCAGCCGTATACCGTTGCCGGCCCAGCACGCGCAATAAAACACCCGCAAAATCCTTGTCGCCATAGATAGTTGCTGTATCTGTACCGGATGCACCAAAAGGATGATCGGAGACATTTACCCGGCAACTGCTTTTACAGACCGCTATCAGTCCATTGCGAATAGCCAAGTATTCACTGGAATCCGGTTCCAGCTTACAACCCTGCAATTGCTGCATCCAGCCGTCTGCGTTTCGTTCACAACTTTCACTACACGCATGCATCATGGTGCTGTCCGCATAGGCATTCAACGCATCTTTTGTGCTGTTTTGGACCTGGTTGTTAATGGCAGACATATTTACGCCATTGTAATTACGGCGTGTTTTTGTGAAATACGGATGGGTTGTATTGCAGCGGGCGAAATCGATTATATAGTTCAGCCCCGGTATGGCGGCTGCGGCTTTTACAGTAGCTTCCGTAGTGCCGCCAGGGAAAAAAAGGCTGCCGGTTGCTGCGGCAACGATTGTGTTGCTGCTGTCTGTTGCAAAATATTGAATGGTGATGCCCTGTGTTGTTTTTTCCGGGCCGGCATATTTTATAAAAACCGAATCTTTGTTATGGGTTATCTCAAACAGGAAGGCTGCCGAACAACTGGTGGCCCCAGTTCCTTGCTGCGCAATTCCATCCAGTGACGCAGCGGGGTCTTCAAACAAGTCATTTGAAGTACAGGTCGTGTTTTTATCTTTTATCTCTTCCCTGGCAGAATAATACAATACTTTAAAGAGCTGCCACTCATCTTTGCTGCGATTACATCCGGCCGTGCGCGGGCAGGCTATTATCCTGGCCGGCAAACTGTCGTCACCTGTTTTGCGACAATATACACTCCACCGAACAAAAGACATAATATCTGTACCGGTACCTTTATAATTGCCCAGCGATAAAAGAAATTTATTTTTTTTAGAAAATCCTTCGGCACCAGTTTTGAAATAAGGGTCATTGTTTACAACAGATCGGTAATTATCTCCAAACCAGTATAATCGGGCGGCAGCAAGCGAGTCATCAACCGTATGGAGAAATCCATTTTCGTACTTTTCGCTTTCAGCATTTTTTTCGCAATCGGCGATAAAGCAATTATTCCTGTTTTCAGGATGAAAAGGGAGCAGGATGTCTGCCCAGTCGCTTTGCCAGTTGTCAATAATGTCGGCTTCGCTGAACTGGCCGAATGCCTGTGTATGGCCATTGATAGTGATATTGGTACTAAGCTGGTGTCGGTTTGTTAGAAAAACATTGATGTCTCTCTCAATAAATTTTTTGGAGGCTTTATCGAATAGCATGTATTGTCCGCCAGGCGATACATCTTCCGTTAAAAGCAGGGTTTGTTCCCGGCAGGGTATGGCGGTTTCGGCACAGCCCTGTTGCGAAAGGCTGCAATTGGTCAGCAATTGTTTGTACAGATTTTTCATCCAGCTTAGATCGTCGTTGTCGGGCGTGATACTGTCCTGCTGTTGCAATAACTGGGTAATGCGGGCAATGAAATCGGCTTCTGTTCCCAAATCGGCCATGCAGGTTTCACAGTTGTTAAAGCATCCGCTGAGATCTATTCTGTGCAGGTAATTTTTTTCGAAATCAGTTTCTTTTTTTATTGATGTATTCTGCAGCAGGTATTGGTTAACGTAATATTCAATGGCTTTTCGGCTAAGCTTTAGCTGGTAGGTAATATGGTATTCGCCCGGCTGCTCAACATTTACGGACAGTGTTCCATTTTGTGTTACAGGTGCCGGATCGCAGGTATTCTTTTCCGTAAATATGGCCTCCTGGCTGGCCGATTGTATGGAGTTACCGCAATTGTCGGTTATATTGATGGCGAGGTCATAATAGCAATCTGCGCAGATTTTTTCATTTGCAACGCCAAACAATTCCTGCAGGCTAAGGGGCGTAAATGCATATTTTAAAGTAAAAGACCCGGTAGCGGCGGCCAGGAAAGTACCGCTATAGGTAATGGAAAGTGCGGCAGCATCGCGAACAATATTATCGCTTTCAGCGAGGGTGAACAGGGAGGATGTATTTTTTGCCTGCGTAACGGAAAGCTGCCGGAGATTATCGGGCGATTTTCCAGACAATGCAGTGGCAATCGTTTGGCCCGCTGCGTTTAAATAAAATACGCTGGTTTGACCATTCGCATCTATCATCATATTTTTCAGGTAATGGGATGCATTGCCGGCTTCATTGCCAAATAACCTGTCCAGCTCTTCCTGCTGTGGCTTTCCATAAAAATACCGGCTGCTATGCTCTGCTGCTGCCTGCGGTTTGCCGGGTTGAAATACCGGGCCCAGGCCGCCTTGTACACGAATGCGACCCGTATTATCAGGTGTAAAACCGGTAACGGTGAAAGGATACCCTTCGGCGTCTGGCAGGTATTTGGTAAAGTAAAATGCATTGCTGCTGCTATTGTTCAGCGGATTGCCAGGTGAATAATACCGGGATGCACCGGAGCTGGTACTCATGGCAGCTGCTTCCTGTATGCATAGGCCCGCTGATTCAAAATCTGTATACTGGTAAGGCAGGCCGGAAAGGGTGCTTATGTTGAATGCCCGAAAGTAATGGAGGGAATTTTCTTCCGTAGGCGCAGGTAAAACGCTTACTGCGGATCGTCCCAATGCATCAAATATATTTTCCTGCACAATGGTTTTGCTGCCTGTGTTATCATTGTTCAGCGTTACCCCCTGCCTGTTGCGCAGGCTGCCGTCAAAATAATGAACGATCTCCTTGCATTTGCCTTCTTCCGAAAACGCTCGGTTGTATTGCCAGTTGAGGTAGGTTTCGTGGCCGTCTGATCTGAAGAGTCCATACGATTTTCCACCGAATTTATAATTACCGGCATAGCTCCAGGCACCTTCGGTGCGTTCGCCCGTGCTGGCATCATACCTGGCACCCCTGATCCGGAAGAAAATCCATCCCTTATTATAAATTACATTTAACCTGTAAGCGGGCAAATCAACGGTTACCCGGCTGCTGTTATTTCTGAATACATTATTCAGTGCAGCGGCCGTAAAACTAAACCGGTGGTTGTTTATTTCATTTCCCACGAGACTGCTGTCATCGTAAAAGGTCCATTCAAAGTCATATTGCGGAAAAGCAGGGTTGTTTCCATCCCAGCTAATGCTTTCCTGCTGACCGGGCAGGTCCATTCGGTCATTATTGCCAGTAACATTTGCTGTTCTCTTTCCGGAAGCTGCGGGCAGACCAGTATTGGTTGCCAATACGGTTGCCACGGCCGCTTCTGTGTTAAGTGTATACAAACGCTCAATAAAAATTTCATTTTTAATGCGAAAAACAGGTGGCAGTTTATTGGGCCACTGTGCGCTGCTGATGCTGTTTATGACAACCTTTACATGATGAGCATCCCTGAATTTATATCGGGCGATTCCCTGGTGTGTGCTGCCGGGTGTGGTATCATAGTTAACCACCAGTGACACATTTTTTATCTGCTGCTTAGTATGGTTCGCTTTTTCATATTCAATATCTGCCAGCAGCCGGCAGGAAAAGGTCCGGTTAAAAGCGCCGGCAGCCGTGTCATAGCGCAATTCAAAGGTTAAGACATTGCTGACAGATACATGCTTTTGAATGCTGGCCCATTTTTCAGCATCGGAGAATTTGTCGTCAATGACATTGCAGCTGTCTCCTTTTTTGATATTTCCTGTTAATACCTGGATGTATTTTTCTGTTTGCGCCTGCAAACCCATGCAGCAGCCGGTTGCTACCTGTATTAACAACAGCAGCTTTGTTGCGGGCTGTAGACAAGTAAAGACGCGGTGCTGCATATTAATAACAGTTCAATATTTCCTGGTAAAGGGTGTCAGGGCCGGAGTTTGTCATCCCCGATCCGGGGGGAAGCCAGCGTGGTTTCGGCCATTGGCCGGCAGGCGTCCACTTGCCTGCTCAACTGCAGGATTTGTTTTTGCTGGTCCTGTATGGCCATTAATAAATAGGGTACCATCTTTATATAGTCGATGCGGTAATTGCCTTCCTGTCCGGTTACCAAACCGGGCAGCGCCGGTTTCAGGTCCTGGGCTATTAAGCCGGTATAAGCGATCTTGCAGCTGTCCGACTTATAATTAAATTCTTTAACCGGCAGGCTTAGCAATGTACTCATATCGAAACGGGCATCCCTGATGTTTTCTTTCAGGTTGCGATCGGAAGCTATGCCCAGCCCCTTCGCCAGCATATAATTGCGGATGTCTTCGTATATGCTGTCTTTGTATTCGAATGCGACATTATTTCCTTCTACGGTTCTGGTAGGTGAATAAGTAAGAAATGCGTTGCCTTTTATGGCCGGCAATTTGTAAATTTTCAAAGGCAGGCTGTCTGCATACACGGAAAACCTGGTCTCATAGAAAGGCTGCAGATAACCTGCAACATCATCAACCCCGGAAATAATGTCGGCAGCATTTCTTGAATTGAAATACCAGTTTCGCAAATAGCCAACAAAGAGGCCGCCATTGACCCGTACAAAAGGCATTTTTGTAAAGTAGCCCTGGGGATGTTTAAAGGAGGGATTGATGGACATGACCGGCAGGGGCATATAACCACCCGGGTAGCCGGCGGGCAGCGGTATATAGGCCCCGTCACTGAAATAAGCCGTATCCGATTTTACGCCAAAGCCAATGGTTGCATAGTCGGCCATCTGCCGGTTGGTTTGCAGTTCCATTCTGCCCAGCAAGTATTTATCGCCATAGCTGTCTGGCATCGGCGTAAGCCATGAATCCCTGCGGGGTTTCAGGGTAGTAAAATCAATCTGCTGCGACTCAAAACAGGTACCGGCCGAATCTGATACCAGTTCTATGGCCGCATCGCAACCGGTACCCCGCACCGCCAATCCTGCAAACGGGGCATGGTCTGAATGAACGATCTTGTCTGTTAAAAGACTGTCCATCGGCGTACGCGATATGATTACCGGTAGCTGGTTATTTGAGATCGTATAGTTCTCATTGTTTTCGAACCGGATGCTGTTGTGGTTTCCGTCTACCACCCTGTTATCTGTTAACCTGCCGTTGGAATTATATATATTCCTTGCTGCTGTTGCCATATTGAGTGTGTCGCCTCCAATGGTATAAAGGCTGTCCTCCAGTCTTACCAGTACTTTCCGAAATTCTGTTACCCCGTTTCCCTTATTGGTTAGCACCCCATTTGGTATGGTGCGGGTACGGTTCTCCAGTATCAGTTCTGCAGTGTCGCAGCTGCTGAAAATACGCACACTGTCTGCCATCAGCTGGTAAGTTTTTTTTTGGGCCAGCAACGTACAACCGGCAGACAGGACCGTTATTAACAGGAATGTTGTTTTACCATGCATGACAATAATTTTATTTTATCGCTTAAAAGGCTGCTGTGAATTGCCGCAGTAATAAAGATAAAATTATACAGGCTGGTCCTAAGCGCATGGGGTAAACCCTCCGCTGCCGGTTGTTTTTTTCTCTTGCCGGATTGTTTTTTAGCACAGCCAGGTCTCGATGGCATGGTAAGTGAGGGCAACCGGCGGGAAGGTTCCCCGGATAAAAAAAATCCCGGCAATGTTATTTTGTTTTTGTTTTATTATCCTTCATTCTCCAGCACTACGCTTTTCTTTTCTCCTTCCATCAGTTCTACACTACGGTTAATGAAGGCTGTTAGACTATTGCCCTTCAGCAATCCCTGGCTCAGCAGGGCCAGGTCGGCCAGGTTATGTACAAACTTATCCTGTTTGTCCTTATTGCTTTCTGTTACCAGCGACTGGTAAATGGGGTGATTGCCATTTACGGTCAGGGTTACTTCGTCGGGCATGTTGGCGTAAAAACTGCCCATGGGGCCGCTCATGGCACTCATATCTTTCATACGGCGCATGAATTCCGGGCGGGTCGCCAGTAACGGGGCAGCTGTTGGGCTCAGTCCTTTTACTTCTACCGTTACATGCTGGCCGGCCGTATTGGTTTCGAATAAAGTCTTCAGTGCGGCTGCTTCGTCTTTGGTAAGCGCAGAGTCCATGTCTTCCTGTTTGTCTACCAGGTTGTCTGCAATATCAGCATCCACTCGTATAAAATGAACATCGCTCCATTTCTGTTCCATTTGCTGAATAAATCCGGCGTCTACCAGGGTTTCCATCTTTACCACTTTATACCCTTTTTCCGTGGCGGCCTGTATGTAGGCGTCTTGCTGCACGGGGTTGGTGGTATAGATGATCACCAGTTTACCCTCTTTGTTTTTCTGCAGGCCTTCTGTCGCAGCGCGGTATTCTTCCAGCGTATAAAATTTACCGGCAGCTGTTTCTTCGAATACATGAAATTTATTGGCCTTGTCAAGAAACTTGTCGTCCGTCATCATACCATATTTCACAAAAAGACCCAGGCTTTCCCATTTCTCTTCAAAAGCAGCCCGGTCTTTGTTGAAAATCTCTTCCAGCTTATCGGCTACTTTTTTGGTGATATGGTTGTTGATCTTTTTTACATTGGGGTCGCCCTGCAGGTAACTGCGGCTAACGTTCAGCGGTATATCCGGGCTGTCTATAACACCCTGCAGCAGCATCAGGAATTCGGGTACAATGTCTTTTACCTCGTCTGTTACAAAAACCTGGTTGCTGTACAGCTGAATTTTATCCTTTTGTATTTCGTACGACTGCTTGATCTTGGGGAAGTATAATATACCGGTCAGGTTAAACGGATAATCCACATTTAAATGTATCCAGAAAAGGGGTGCTTCATTATAAGGATACAATTCTTTGTAAAAATGCTGGTAATCTTCTGTGCTGAGTTCAGCAGGTTTTTTTGTCCAGGCCGGGCTGGTGTTATTGATCTGCTCTTCCTCAAAATAAATGGCCACGGGTAAGAACCGGCAGAATTTTTTCAGGATGTCTTTAAGGCGGTGCGCTTCCAGGAATTCCTTGCTTTCTTCGTTCACATGCATCACGATATCGGTTCCGCGATCCGCTTTTTCGGTTTCTTCCAGGCTGTATTCCGGACTGCCATCGCATTCCCAGCGAACGGCTTTTGCGTCCTCGCGGAAGCTTTTGCTGATGATCTCTACTCTTTCGCTGATCATAAAGGAAGAATAGAAGCCGAGTCCGAAATGCCCGATGATATTGGCTTCTGCCTGTCCCTTGTATTTGGTCAGGAATTCTTCCGCGCCGCTGAAAGCCACCTGGTTAATGTATTTATCGATCTCATCGGCCGTCATACCCACGCCTTTGTCGCTGATGGTAATGGTTTTGGCTTCCGCATCCAGCTTGATATCGATCCGGAGCTCACCCAGGTCGCCTTTGGCTTCCCCGATGGAGGAAAGGGTTTTTATCTTCTGCGTGGCATCTACGGCATTGCTTACCAGCTCGCGTAAAAAAATATCGTGATCGCTGTATAAGAATTTTTTAATTATCGGGAAAATGTTTTCCGTCTGTACCCTGATGTTTCCTTTCTGCATACGATTTTTTTTGGTATAACTGAATTTATTAATTGCCCGGTACAGGACCTGCTTTAATCCTGTAAAATAGCTAATTGCATTTCACAAACCCAGTGCCATTAAGGGTAAACTGTCATAGTGGCAAACAAATGCATTAAAATCCGTCAATGTTAATAATTACTTATCACTAAAATATTCGTAGTATGCATTACTCGAGTACATTTGAGTTCCTTTTCCTTATCCATCAAAATCTCAGTACAACCGCTTGTACGCTCCTTCCTGTGCATCAACCACGCAGCTGGCCCCCCGGGGCTGATACTGTTACTTTACCATAAAAACAAAACCATCAATTCATGAAGAAATTGTACATGGCTGGAAGGTATTGCCTGTCTGTTAAACTGCTTGCAGCATCTTTGTTTTCTCTTTTTACTGTGTCGCTTTTTCTGCCGGCCGCCCTTATGGCGCAGACCAACCCGGCAGCCCAGGCGCTCCCCTATAGCGAATCCTTTGGTAGTTTTACCGGCAGTGCTACGGTTTACCCGGCTGGTCTGCAGGGCTGGACGATCACCGGTTCCACGGCAGCTACCTATCCTACAGCGGCGCCAGCCGGTGATCAGGTTTTGGCGGGTGCCAGCAATACGTCTACCTCGGCCTTTGTTGGCGATATGAATGGTAAAATCGGATTCCTTTGTACCGCTTCTGCACTCAGGGCTGTTGCTCTTTCTATCAATACAACCGGCAATACCGCCATTGCTGTTTCTTACCAGGCAGCCACCCAACGGCAGCAAGCCACCATGCGGGTAGGCGCCATCGGGCTGCAATACCGGGTGGGTACGGCCGGTACTTTTACCAATGTAGCTGCTTCAGAATACCAGGACCCCGGTGGGGTTGATAATATAACAGGCACTACCAGCTTGTCGCCACAAACCATTACGGTAACCCTGCCGGCTGCCTGCGAAAACCAGGCAGTCGTACAGCTTCGCTGGGTATACCGCGAAGTAAGCGGCAGTGGTAACCGCCCCGGTTTTTCGCTCGACAATATTTCAGTAAGCGGTACCACCGGTGGCAGCGCAACACCGTCCATTTCCGTGTCGCCGGCGGCTATATCCGGTTTCAGCACCATTGCAGGAACGGCTTCTGCCTACCAGGACATCCATGCAGGCGGCAGCAACCTGACCGGTGATATCAGCGTTACCGCCCCGGCTCCTTATGAGCTTTCTACAGACAGCGCTACCTGGTCATCTTCTGTTACCCTTACACAGGCCGGGGGTACCGTAGCCACCACCCCGCTGGTGGTTCGCATCAGTGCGGCCGCTCCGGTTGGCGCTGCCAATGGCAGCATTACTTTCAGTTCTGCCGGCGCCGGAGCACAGTCTATTACGCTCAGCGGCACGGTTACTTCTCCGGTGGTTGTAAACCCTCCCCAAACGTTCAACGCGGTGGCAGCTTCCGGGTCAGAAATTGATCTGACCGGCACGGGTAATGCAAATGGCGACAATATCGTTGTTGCCAGCAACAGCACGGCAACTTTCGGAACACCTTCCGGCACTTTAGTGGCAGGCAATACCATCAGCGGCGGCGGCACCGTACTCTACAGCGGCGCTTCTGCCGGTTTTTCTTATGCTCATACCGGTCTTGCACCAGGCACCAAATATTTTTATCGTGCCTGGTCGGTCGACGGCTCAAACATCTATTCAACCCCGGTGTCCGTTAATGCAACCACCAACAACCCACCTGCGGCCAATGTGGTTATTAACCAGGTATATGGCGGCGGCGGCAACAGTGGCGCTTTTTATAAAAATGATTTCATTGAACTGTTCAATAACGAGAGTACGCCGGTTAACCTGGCAGGCTGGTCGGTACAATATACCAGTGCAACAGGTCCTTCAAGCGGTACCACAGCCTGGAGCATTACGAACCTGACCGGCATTGTTCCTGCCCATGGATTTTTCCTGGTGCAGGAAGGACCTGGCGCCAATACATTGGCAACTGCGCTGCCCACACCCGATGTTGCAGGCACGCTGGCCCTGGGTGCTACCGGCGGTAAAGTTATATTGGTGAACAGCACTACGGCGATTATAGGAGATCCCAACCCAACGGCCGTGATAGATAAAGTAGGGTTTGGCACCGCCAATGGTTATGAAGGATCCGGACCGGTGGCTGCACCGGATAACACCACTTCGGTAACACGTGTTACAGATGGCGTTGATAACAATAATAATATTTCCGATTTTTCGGTAACGGCACCCCTGCCGCGCAACAGCTCTTATACCGTTACGGCACCCGGCATTGCATCGCTTACGCCACCGAATGGCGCCAGCGGTATTCCTTCCAACCTGGTACCGGTAATTGCTTTCGACAAGCCGATTGTAAAAGCGAGCGGTACGATTACTATTTATGTAAATGGCGTAGCGGGCACCCCCATTGATGTGAACGATGCATCCGTGGTGATCAGCAACCGCAGTACGGTTACCATCAATACTACGCTGGCACCCGGCACTTCCTATGCTGTGCTGATAAGCGCAGGCGCTTTCCAGGATGTATATGGTAATAATTTTGCCGGCATCAGCAGCACCGGCAGCTGGGCATTTACAACTTATAACTCTGCCGTGGCAACGGCCCTGCCGGCCACTTTCAATTTTCAGAACTGCACGGGTAATGGCTTATTGCCTGATGGCTTTACACAGTACAGCGTAACCGGCGCCCAGATATGGGATTGTACCAGTTTTGGCCGCGACCCCAATGCGCCTACCGGTACAGCCGCCTTCCCCAATGGCGTTCAGATAAATGGTTATGCTAATAATATAAACAACCTGAATGAAGACTGGCTGATTCTCCCAAACTCGATTTAACGGGTACGGCCTTTCCATTGCTTAGTTTTTACAGCAGGAATGCCTTCGACGGCGCGCCGCTGGTATTGAAAATATCTACGGATTATACCGGCTCCGGCAATCCGGCCCTGGCTACCTGGACCGATCTGAACGGTAAATTTCCCAGCAGCGGATCAGATATATGGACCTTATCGAACAATATCAACCTGTCGAATTACAAACAGGGCAGCGTATACATTGCTTTCGTTTATACTTCAACAACAGACGATGGCTCCCGCTGGACACTGGACGATATCGCCCTGGTGAATTCCGCCACGGCACCGCCGCCCAGTTTAACACTGAGCGCTGCCAATTTGGAGTTTGGTTTTACCGCCACCGGAAACAATACCGTTAAAACACTTACGCTGACCGCCAATGATTTGGTGGGCGATGTAACGGTGGCCAGTACCGGCAATTTCAAGGTTTCGGCCGATGGTACCAACTTTGCATCCAGCATTACCATTTTACAGGCAACGGCCAACAACGTTCCGCAAACCATTTATGTACAGTTTGCCCCCGCTACCACCAATGTCCAATACAGCGAAACGCTCACTGCCACCATTTCAGATTCAATGGGTGTAGTTACACTGAAAGGCAATAGCATCGACCCTGCTTCCACCCTGAATGTAATAGACTGGAACCTGAACTGGTTTGCGACGCCCGACCCAACACTGGGGCCCACCAATAAATCATTGCAGGAAACCAATGTAGCGATTGTGTTGAAGAGCCTGCCGGCAGATTTGTTCGTACTGCAGGAAGTGGTGAATATGCATGCGCTCGACAGCATCGTGGCCACCATGCCAGGCTATGCATATATCATTAATAATTATGGTTCTTATTCCAACCCGAACGAGCCAACAGCAGACCCGCTGACGGAGGTACAGAAACTGGCATTTGTGTACAACACGGCCAAATTCAGCAATATCCACACCGATTCTTTGCTTTCTGTGGGTGTTACTACGGCGGCCGATCTCAGCAATCCTTATTACAATGCTTTTGCGAGCGGACGCTTCCCTTATATGATGAGTGCAGACGTAACACTGAGCGATAACAATGGCGGGTTCATTACACACCCGATGCGGTTTATCAATGTTCATGCAAAAGCAAATACAGCGCCTGTATTAACGGCTTACGATCGCCGGGTTGCCGGGGCAAAAGGGCTTGATTCACTGATAAAAGTCAAGTACCTCGCCGACAACGTTATTATACTGGGCGATTTGAACGATGATTTGAACCAGACCATTACAGCCGGTGTAACGCCGCCGGTTAGTTCTTACTATCCATTTACCGTTACGGATTCGCCACTGTATATCTTCCCGACCAAACCATTGAGCCCGGCCGGTCAGCATTCAGATGTGAGCTTTACCAGCGTGATAGACAACGTGATTGCTACTGCCGCCGCTGGCAAATATTACCTGCCTGGTTCGGCTACAGTGTTGTCTGATGTAGCCAACCTGGTGGCCAAATACGGTACTACGACTACCGACCACTATCCCGTATTTACGCAGTATTCTTTTTCTACGCAGACGGCGCTGCCGGTACAGCTGGTAAATTTTACAGCCGTAAAACAAAATGCGCTGGTAAAAGTATCCTGGTCTACTTCGCAGGAAGTAAACAGTTCATCTTTTGATGTGGAAAGAAGTGCTGATGGCAAGGCCTTTAGTAAAATAGGCACGGTAGCCGCCATGGGCAACAGCGCTGTTAAAACCGACTATAGTTTTGACGACAGGGCTCCCCTGGCCGGTAACAATTATTACCGCCTGAAACAAGTTGATAAGGACGGAAAGTCGGCCTATTCAGCCGTTGTTAAGCTGAATTTTACGCAGCAGCCGGGTATCCGCATCAGTCCAAATCCCGCAAAAGCCTTTATGTACATCAGCCTCGATAACATCAATACGGCTGCCAGCCTGCAGGTGATTGACCTGAGCGGCCAATTGGTTAAACAGGAATCGATAGCGCAGGGAACTACTAACAAAACCATTAGCCTGGCCGGGCTGGCCAAAGGCCTCTATACCGTTAAGTTGTTGAGCGCCCAGCAGGTGACCACGCAGAAACTGGTTATTCAATAAGGCATTTTCGCTTATTTGTAAGGCCCCGCCGGGAAGACGGGGCCTTTTTTATTTGTTGGCTGCCCCGGTGAGGCCGGCCCGCCAATGCCTGGACCAGGCGCCCAAAATACCTGCAATAAAGCTTTGCCGGTTAAGCGGTTTTCCGTACTTTCGCACCCCAATAATTTTTTTAACTTAAAAACATGGTTCATGAACAATTATGAAT
>CAXTMV010000046.1:0-26508 GCA_964245425.1 uncultured Flavihumibacter sp.
TTCACCAGCCAATAAACCCCATTCCCGCCCCGCAGATAAGTAAGCTTACCCCTCCCAGCACGTGTACATATCGCTCCAGTTTACCGGCTTTCAGAAAGCGCACACCATACAATCCCATCAATACAAACAGCACCATGGTGAACAAAGTGCAAATAGTATACAGCGCTACCAGGAGGGCCATTGTATACCAGGCACTGTTGGCCGCAGGAAAATACAAAAGCGGTATCATGGGCTCACAGGGCCCCAGCAGAAAGATCACAAACATTACCCAGGGTGTTACCGCATGCCGGTCTTTTTGTGCCACCACCTGCCCATGTGCGTGCTCATACACATACACCGATCCGTCGCTGTTGATATCAAAATGCCTGTGCGCTTTATTTTGCCGTAACCGTACCAGCGCCCAGGCAGCGTATAGCAACCCAAATAACAGGAGTGCCCAACCGGCCAGTCCCCCCCTTATGTTTTCAAACACTTTTACCCTGGAAAGTGACCAGCCGATGGCGGCGCCGCCCAGGCCCAGCAACACCGAACTCCAGACATGACCGCATCCGCATACAATGGTCCAAAGAATTGTTTTTGCCGTAGACCATCCCCGCAATTTAGATAAGGCGATAAAAGGCAGGTAATGGTCGGGGCCGGCAGCCGTATGCAAAAAAGCAATACTGGTAGCCGTTAGTAACAGTATGGATAGTTCAGCAGGCATGCAGGGATGTTTTCGGCTCATTAACCTTTACTGCCACCTGCCAGCGGCTTATAAAGGCATACAGCTGTTTACAAAGATCGTGGAGGGGTTCCGCCGAATGGCCTAGCATCCTGACCAGCAACCCGTTTACCGGTGCCTGGGAAATACCATAACAAATGCCCGGTACCGATGCCAGCAGCTGGTGCAATGCCGTTATCACTGCTGCCATATCAGTCTCTTCGTGCAGGTAAACCAGCGAGGCCTGGTGCGTATAGCTTTCCCACTGGCCTATTGAATGTACAGGGGTTTTGGCCGGCTCCAATAAAATATTTTCTTTCAGCACTATTTTTCCGTTCCGGTAAATATTGGTACGGCTATGGTATTTTGAAAAGGAAAAGATTTCCCCGCAGCCTTTTCTGCCGCAGGTTATAATTTCTGACCATAACAAAGTAGCACCAGCAGATAAACAGATGGTATTCTCGGCTGTAAATACGGAACCTTTATGTGGTACGGTGGGATGCGGTAAAAAAATGAAACTTGCATGGTTGTCAATCGTTACCTCCATGATTTGCCGGGCGCCCTGTTGCATGGTAAAAATGCGCTGGTACGATTGTGTCTGCAAATGAAGCATACTGCCTGCCCCTACTTTTATATCCATCTTATATTGATCGCCTTCCAGTATGCCGGGAGAAGTATTCATCAGCATGAGCTGCAATATACCGGCAGCGGGGTCTTCCGTAATATCAGCTACTTTAAACGGGGATGTATAAAATGCCTGCGCAAGCAGGCTCCTGTTCTTCCAGGCAGTTGTTATCTGCAGGCTCGCAATCATCTTACCAATGCCGGTTCTGGTATGGCTTCCAGTAAAGCATATTTCCGAATCCAGTCAACCACTTGCTCAAGCCCTTGCAACAATACCAGGTCAGTAAAAATAAAAGGCTGTCCCTGCCGCATTTTGCGGGCGTCTCTTTCCATTATTTCCAGGCTGGCACCTACATAGGGTGCCAGGTCAATTTTATTGATCACCAGTAAGTCTGAGCGCGTAATACCCGGTCCGCCCTTGCGGGGTATCTTATCGCCTTCCGCCACATCAATAACAAATATGGTCAGGTCGGCCAAATCGGGACTAAAAGTAGCCGACAGGTTGTCGCCGCCGCTTTCAATAAAAATAATATCCAGGTCGCTGAAACGGCCGGCCATTTCTTCTACCGCCTCCAGGTTCATGCTGGCATCTTCCCGAATGGCGGTATGCGGGCAGCCGCCCGTTTCCACCCCAATGATACGATTGGCAGGCAGCAAACTGTTTTGGGTTAAAAACGCTGCGTCTTCTTTTGTGTAAATATCATTGGTGATAACAGCAATGCTGTATTTGCCGATCATTTGTCTCGACAATCTTTCTATCAACGCTGTTTTACCCGAACCCACGGGGCCGGCAATGCCTATTTTAACGTATTTTCTTTCCATGTGTTTTTTGCCTCTTCCCCACCCTCTCTAAAGGAGAGAGAGGGATTTGTTTTCAAAATTAGATCGGTTTAGAAATGATATGATATCCTTTATATTTTCCTGCTGAAAGCATTTTATGACATGTATAGCCGGGAATAAAGTGTCTCATGCTGCATACAGCGTATGTCAAATCCGGCACAGGCCTGGCCAAACAATAAGTTATCCGGTATCATCGCATCTGCTGCCAGCTCTTTGATCAGCGGCTGCAACTGAAACAGCAGTTCCTGTCCTTCCTGTTGCCCCAGCGGCACCAGCTTTACTGCATTGGTGATCATGCCAGCGGCCGCATTATAATAAAACCCTTTCAGCGTTGCGGCTTTATCTATCTGCAGCAGGGCCGCCACCAGGCCAAAAGCCATGCAATAATGCCCGTGTAATTGCTGCGAACGGATGGCCTGCAAATAGTTGTCGGTCCATTCGCTCTTACAAAGCGACTGAAAATTTTTCAGCAGGCGGATACCCATTTTTTTGCCGGCCTGTCTTATCTCCAGCGGCAGTTTGGTAGCCGTGCAGGTTTCATCAAGGGCCGCTAGCTGCTTCCAGTTGTTTGCTGCTACGGCCTGCCAGGCAAGCGATACACCGTAACCATCGGTGTAATGAATATTTTGCGACAGCATCTGAACAACAAATTCTTTTGCTGCAGTACGATCGCTTACCAGTCCCAGCTGCACATAGGTTTCCAGGCCGGCAGAATGCGCATAGCCGCCTATCGGCAATGCCGGATCCGCCAGTTGCAGCAGGGAGAGCAGGTTATGATTCATCGGCGGGTTTGGTTAGTTGTAAAATTTTTGAAAACAAAGAACCGCCACTGTTATGCCCGTGCGGGGTAACCGATGTTTTCATTGGCTGCAACAGTTTCCGCTCTTCCATTACGGGTTGGTAGCCCGCGGCCAGCAGCAGGTTGAACACCGGTGCTTCGTAGGGCATTGCCAGTTGCCCGTTTTCATAAAAAAGCGGCAGGTGTTTATTGCCCAGCTCATAACAGATACGGGCCATTTCTTCCATGGAAGCGGGCATCAATACCATGGCTTTTACCGGCACAATCTCAATACAGATCAGCAATTCCTCGTCTGCATATACAATATCGTCTTGCTGCAGGCTTTCCGTTTCATTGAAAAACTTCATCCTTATTTCCAGTCCGCCGGATGTTTTCTTGTGTAATATTTTCTTTGCTGTTTCATGCCAGTGCAGGTGTATATAGTCGATGTGCCGGCTGCCTGCCTGCGTATCTTTCAGCGACCCTATTTTTTCTTTCAGCAACATGCCGTTCATTTACCAGTTGTTTATCAAAATAAAAAATACCGCTGCGCCAGCGAAACCACCGTGGCGGGTTCGCAGGTAATTAAAGCGCCGTTTACTTTTACTTCATAGGTTTCGGGGTCTACGTCGATGGGAGGCGTTTCAGCGTTGTGCAGCATATCTTTTTTTGAAATGCTGCGGCAGCGGCTAACCGGCAACAGCTGTTTTTGTAAATGATAGCCCTGTACTATTTCTTTTTCTATAGACAACTTAGACACAAAGCTGGCACAGGTCTGGTGCAGGGCCTTGCCAAAGGCGCCAAACATGGGGCGATACAATACCGGTTGCGGGGTGGGGATGGAAGCACCGGGATCACCCATTCTGCCCGCAATGATAAAACCGCCTTTGATGATTAGTTCGGGCTTAACCCCAAAAAAAGCCGGCTTCCACAAAACAATGTCGGCCATTTTACCCGTTTCCAGTGAACCGACATAATCTGCAATCCCATGGGTGATGGCAGGGTTAATGGTATATTTTGCCAGGTATCTTTTTACCCTGAAATTATCATTATTGTTCGCTGTATCTTCCGGTAAGAAGCCGCGCTGCTTTTTCATTTTATCTGCGGTTTGCCATGTCCGTATGATCACTTCGCTTACCCTTCCCATGGCCTGGCTGTCTGAACTCATCATGCTGAAGATGCCGAGATCATGCAAAATATCCTCTGCCGCAATGGTTTCCGGGCGGATGCGGCTGTCGGCAAAAGAAACGTCTTCGGGCACTGATTTGTCGAGGTGGTGACAAACCATCAGCATATCGAGGTGCTCATCGATGGTATTGACAGTATAGGGCCTTGTTGGGTTGGTAGAGGAAGGAAGTACATTATCATACATGGCGGCTTTGATAATATCCGGCGCATGACCGCCGCCGGCACCTTCTGTATGATAGGTATGGATGGTTCTGCCGGCAATGGCTTTAATGGTATCTTCCAGGAAACCGGCTTCGTTGAGGGTATCGGTATGAATGGCTACTTGCACATCATATTTGTCTGCAACGGTTAAGGAGGCGTCAATCACTGCCGGCGTAGATCCCCAGTCTTCATGAATTTTTAACCCGATGGCCCCCGCCGCTATCTGTTCTTCGAGTGGCGCCGTAGCCGCACAATTGCCCTTTCCCAAAAAGCCCAGGTTCATGGGGAAGGCATCTGCCGCTTCCAGCATTTTGCGCATGTTCCAGGCGCCGGGTGTAACGGTAGTGGCATTGGTGCCATCGGCGGGGCCGGTACCGCCGCCGATCATGGTACTGATGCCACTATACAAAGCGTGTTCAATCTGTTGCGGACAAATAAAGTGAATATGTGTATCAATGCCACCTGCGGTTGCTATCAATCCTGCACCGCCATGTACTTCGGTGGAAGCGCCAATAACGAGGTTCTCATGCACCCCATCCATGGTATCGGGGTTACCGGCTTTGCCAATACCAACAATTTTGCCATCTTTTATACCGATGTCGGCTTTTACGATGCCCCAGTGGTCAATGATCACGACGTTGGTGATCACAAAATCCGGAACGCCTTCTGCACGCGTGGCACGGGCCGATTGCGCCATACCATCACGAATAGTTTTGCCACCGCCGAACTTGCTTTCTTCCCCGTATACGCCATAGTCTTTTTCTATCTCTATTAACAACGCTGTATCCGCCAGCCGGATTTTATCGCCGGTGGTGGGCCCATACATATTAGCATATTTGATGCGGTTGATCGACAAGCTCATGCTGTTTTGTTTTTAAACCCTTGGGCGGTCATTTGCTGAAGCGCTTTTTGCTTAATAGCTGCATCTTTGGTATCACCGTTCACCAGGCTATTGAAGCCATATACCCTGCCTGTACCGCCATAGTCTACCAGTTCTACTTCCTTCTCCTCGCCCGGTTCAAATCGGACCGCCGTGCCGGAAGCAATGTTCAGCCGCCGGCCAAATGCTTTCTCCCGGTCAAATACCATTTCGCGGTTCACTTCAAAAAAATGAAAATGCGCGCCCACCTGCACGGGCCGATCGCCGGTATTCATGACCGTTATACGAAGCGTTGCACGGCCTGCATTGCAGTCAATATCAGTTGTTGCCAAAATATATTCTCCTGGTATCATATACTTGCCTGTTGAATGATTTTCTGTTAACGGATGGGCCGGTGCACTGTAACCAGCTTGGTACCATCGGGAAAAGTGGCTTCAATTTGTACCTCCTCTATCATTTGTGCAACACCTTCCATTACCTCGTCCGCGGTAAGAATGGTGGCGCCATAATGCATCAGGTCGGCCACGGATCGGCCGTCGCGTGCAGCTTCCTGCAATTGGCTACTGATAAGGGCAATGGCTTCGGGATAATTCAGTTTAAGTCCCCGGGCCCTTCTTTTTTCTGCCAGTTCGCCAGCCAGGAAGAGAAGCAGTTTTTCCGATTCGCGTGGTGTAAGGTGCATAATTATCTATTGCTAAATGCTAAACTAACGGATAAAAGGCGGCAATCGTTTAACAGGCATGCATGTGCCTATCAGGTCATAATTTAATCAGAAAATCCGGATTATGGCTAATAACATTTTACCCTGCGGGGTTTCAACCAGTACCCAACAGCGCTATACCCGGGTCAGCCATTTTCCCTGGTTGCCTTTCATAAAACCATCTGCCGCATCGAATACCTTTATCCCGCCCAGCCAGGTTTGTGTTACCACACCGGTTAGCGTTTCGCCTGCATAAGCGCATATCTTATGCCTGTGCCGTATGATATTGCTGGTAACGGTAAAATCCTTATGCGGATCAAAAACAATCAGATCGGCATCGTATCCCGGTGCTATCTTTCCTTTTTTAAAAGAGGATCCCAGTAAAGAGGCGGGTTTTTCACAAAGCCATTGTACTACCTGTTGCAGGGAGATATTCCTTTTGCGGGCTGCGGTCCACAATACCGGCAAAGCAAATTGCAAAGACGCAATGCCGCCCCAGGCCTTTCGGAGGTTACCGCTGTCCATCTCTTTCATATGGGCGGGTGCGGGCGAATGATCCGTTGCTACAAAATCAACCAGGCCTTCCTGCAATGCCTGCCAGAGCAGTTCATTGTTGTCTTTTTCCCGAATGGGTGGCGCGCATTTATACCTGGTTTGCCCGTTGGGGATATCTTCTGCTGCAAAGTAGAGGTAATGCTGCCCGGTCTCCACCGTGAGGGGCAGGCCCCGCTGCTTTGCTTTTTTTATCTGTTCAATTGAACCGGCGGAAGAAAGATGCACTATATGCACCTGGCAATGAAAGGTTTCACAGAGCCGGATCATCAGCCTGATGGCATTGTCTTCCCATGCGCATGGCCGTGAGTACAGGTAGTCCAGGTAAGATGCCGGGTCATTCCCCGGCGCAGGCACTTTTTCATCCGGCAGTTCGCAATGCACCAGCAGGGGCAGATCTAATTTTGCCAGCAGGGGCATCGCCTTTACCAGATCGGCTTCTGTCACATTCGGAAATGCATCAATGCCGGAATGGGTAAGAAAGGCTTTAAAGCCCCATACGCCCTCCCGGGCCAGGCCGGTGATCTCATTTTCATTTCCTGGTACAATGCCGCCCCAGCAACCACAGTTGGTATGCAGGTTTTTTTCTGCTGCGGCTCTCTTTTGCTGCAAGGCTGCCACGGTGGTGGTTACCGGGCTTGCATTCAGGGGCATATCTACCAGCGTAGTAATGCCACCGGCCAGCGCAGCTTTGGTGGCGGTATCAAAGCCTTCCCAGTCGGTACGCCCCGGTTCATTGATGTGCACATGCGGATCAACTACACCGGGCAGCAGGTATTTATCGCCCAAATCAATAATATCCTGTTCAATGCCCGCAGGAAGTATTGTCCATACCTCCGCAATACGCCCGCCCCTGATGGCCACATAGGCCGGTTTTATTTCATTGCCGATAACAACCTGGTCACTTTTTAGTATGCTGTCGAACATGAATACAGTTATTTTATTGATGGGCGCCTGATGCGGACAGACGCTTTTTTTATGCAGGCGGGTCAACCCCATTACGAACGCCTGAACTACGAACTTTTCCTTCTTCCTTTCAATATCTGGTAAAAAGATCGGCTCCTGATTTCATCGATGGTTAAACCGGTAACAGTGGCTTCTTCTTCTGTAATGGCGCCACAGTTCATGGCCCGCAGAAAAAAATTAAGCAATCCCTGGCCGGTGGCCGCATCGTCAAAAATATCGCCGGTGAGCGTAGAAATGGCGGCCCGCTCAACGAAAATTTTTAACCGCATCACCGCCTCTTCGTAACTGCTCAGGAAGAAATGATAGGTAGCAGCGTACCGCATGGGCAATTGCGCAGGATTCAAGTCCCAACCCTGGTACAGGCCGTTGACCAGTGAATGCATGGTATGCTGGTACCCAACCTGCCAGGCGTGGTGCACGGCCTGCCTGTTTTCCTGCAGTTGATCGTAACGCAGATCCGTTCCCTTATGCGGGCCAATGGGCATTACATTGGTGGCACCGTCCGACAGAAAAATACCTGTTCCGCCGAGCGCCACTTTTGTCATGTGGTGTGCAAAATCACATACCGGGTGTGCCATGGTCTGGTACCGGGCCGTAATGCCGGCAGATGCGGTATAATCATAGGTACCAAAATGCGCGGCAATGCACCTGCCCTCGCTGGCTTTTATGATCCGTAACAGTGGGTTGCGGCCTTCCTCGTCCATGATAATCTGCGTGGCTTCTACCATGGTCTCCATCTTCAGGGAGCCGGGTGTTATATTATTTTCCTGCTCCAGGATGGCAAATAATTTTACCATGGCCGTCATCTGTTCCGGCAGGGTAACCTTGGGCAGCATCACAATAAAATTAGCAGGTAGTATGCCATTTGTCTTTTCCAGCAAGGTGCTTAGAAATATATCGAGGGTGCGCACACTGCGTTCCTTCATATCTTCTGTAAAGGGTTTTATACGGATGCCGATAAAGGGTGAAAGGGTATTGTTTTTCATACCAGCGGCCAGTTCGGTGGCAGCGGCTACTGCCGTGGCATCTTCTTCATCGTTGGGGCGGTTGCCGAAACCGTCTTCAAAATCTATCCGGAAATCTTCCACAGCCTCCCTTCTCAGTTTTTGAACAATCTTATTGTACACGGTGTAGGCCAGCCAGGCAGGCTCTTTTTTTCGATCTGCCTCGGGCATATTATCCAGGCGATCTGTCAGCGCATCAATATCTTTCTGCAATGCGGGCAACACCGCGTGTCCGTTCCACTGCAGTGCTTTGGCCAGGGTCACAAAATCGGGCGCATAGGTATGCAGGTTATGAAGGGCTATTTCGCCCATGCGTACACAGGTATCCGATTTAAAAAGATTAGCACCGCCGTAAAGGGTATGCACGGGCTGGCGATCGGGCTTATCGCCCGGGTATATTTGCTGAAAGGCAAGGTTTGCCTTACCCAGTTCATCCAGGATGGCTTGCTTTTTATCGTTTGCAACAGAAAATTTCATACATGCTTTTTTGTTTGGTGATGCACTAGCTGCCCCGGTAAGTGGTATAGCCGAATGGGCTTAGCAGTAAAGGAATATGGTAATGTTCCGCAGAACTGATTTCAAAAATAATGGGTACATACGGATAAAACCCGGACAGGCCCTGCCGGTCAAAATAGTCTTTCACCAAAAATTCCATTTTATAAACGCCCGCGTGCAATACCAGGTGCTTGGGCAACAGGCCGGCAATACGGCCGTCGGTATTGGTGATGCCTTCTGCCAGTGGGCGCCAGCCATTGCCATCTGATTGGTACAGCGCTATTTTTATGCCTGCGGCAGGCTTTCCGCTGGCAGTGTCCAGTACATGCGTGGTAATCTGACTCATTGGGCTAATAATTTTTTTAAGCGCAGGGCCGTTATTTTGCCCTGCTCCCGCATGGCAATGTATATTTCGGCGGCAGGGCTGTTTTCCAAACGGGCTTCCAGCAATTGCAACATCACTGCGGCTGATTTACCGGTGGCGCAAACAATAAAAATATAACCGAATTTTTTTTCATAGGCACTGTTGCCCAGCGCCAGTGCCTGCAACACTTCTTCCGCGCCCTGTTCTACCGCGGCTTGCTCACCGGCTGCCCATTCACGGGTGGCTGCATATTTTTCTTTTAGTGAATTGATGTCGCCGATTTTTGGATGATGGGTAAACGCTTCTTTCCAGTCTGCCTTGCTGCATTGCACCCAGGCAGTTTCTGCGGCCGCCAGCAAGGCGGCTTCATCTGCCACCGGAAAAAGCAGCTGCATGCTTTCTATCCAGGTGCTGGAACCACAACAGGTACGCAGAGTGGCTGCGCGCTGGGGGAGATCAAGTTTATTTAACTGCGCTACCGTCATATTGCTGCACTGTATGGTCAATGAAAAAAGATACTTTGGTTGTTGTCAGACCGTAGTGGGAAACCGGTTTACATTTTTATAATAGATATATACGGCAGGTTCTTTACCCATGGCCGTAAACCATTGCTGGCAGTAGGGTGCCATCCAGATGGAATCGCCTTGTTTGATGGGATACCACTGGTGATCGAGCATATACACACCCTGCCCCTGCAGGTACAACAATCCGTGCTCCATGATATGGGTTTCTACGAGTGGCAGATGCCCGCCCGGATCGTAAGTAAAGATATTGATGGCCATATCAAACGCATGATCATCCGGCAATAATACCTGCAACCGCAGGGCAGCGTCATTCATATAATCGGGGCCAGGTACCGTAGCAGCATCCCCAAAAATAACAGCAGGTGCCTGGTAGCCTTCCAACGCTTCATACACTTTGTGAAAAGTAAGCAGGCGGGTGCCGGGCGCAGGGTTTTCAAAACAGTATTCGCTGTTTACCGGTACATATACAAACTGACCTTTCTTCCTGTTCACCTGCTGGCCGGCAACGACAGCAGTACATTGTCCTTCCACCACATAAAAAAACACCTGCGACAATTTTGTCTTGCCGCTGAGCCGGCCATCGGCGAGCATGGTAACCAGGGTCTGGCAAAAGCCGGCACCCATTGCCTCGTTGATGATTACATTCACCGTGCAATGCGTCCAGCCCGGTACACTGCTGTTAATATATCCATCCGGACTGATGATGGCATGGTTTGATTTGGTGACCGATCTTGTAAGCGCTGAAATTTCCATATTATCCTTTATTAAACTGTTCAATTAAAGAAAGTAAAAAATGATCGGCCACCCGGAGGGCGGCGGCCATGTCTTTTGTTTCCACGTCTTCCAGCGGGTTATGGCTGATGCCTTTAAAGCAACGGATGAACAGCATGGACACAGGGCAAACCGCCGACATGGGTACTGCATCATGACCCGCCCCGCTGACCAGTTTTACGAGGTTGTAGCCGGCAACTTCAATGGATTGCCCCAGTAATTCCGTCATAGCAGTATCGCAAACAACCGGGCCTGTTTGCTGTATATCTTTCCAGGCGAACCCGATATCCCGTTGGCGGCAAATCTCCGTGATTCTTTTGTTAAGTTCATCACAGGCAGCCAATAATACCTGCTGGTCGGCGCTCCTGATATCCAAAGAACAGGTAACCAGGCCCGGTACCACATTGCTGGCAGCATGTTCAATATGGAGTTTGCCTACGGTAGCTACCAGCTCGTTGGTATGGATCAATCCAACCGCCTCAATTTCCTTAATACAGTCTGCCGCGCAGCACAATGCATCATGGCGCATGTTCATGGGCACCGTTCCTGCATGGCCTGCCTCACCGGTAAAAATCAATTCGGATCTTCGTTGCCCGGCGATGGCGGTCACCACGGCCACCGGTATACCCGATGTGTACAATACGGGGCCCTGTTCAATATGCATTTCAAAATAGCCGATCAGGTTGTCTTTCTTTATCGCATCGGCAGGCAGGCGGCCGGCATCTCCGCCCAATTTTTCGATGCATTGCTGCAAGCTAATGCCATCGCTATCGGTACGGTGCAGGAGGCCGGCATCAAAAGATCCGGCTATTACTTTACTGCCGAGGTAGGTGGTATGAAAACGAACACCTTCTTCATCGCAAAAAGCGAGCAGTTCTATATTAAACGGCAATACAATGGATTGTTGTGCCAGCCGGGCCATGCAATCCAATCCCAGCAGAATGCCCAGCGGCCCGTCAAATTTACCGGCATTGATAACGCTGTCGAAATGCGAGGCGATAACCAGGGTTTTGGCGTTGGGAAGAGGGCTTTGCAGCCGTCCCCTGATATTAAACATATTATCTGCAGCCGTGCTGAGGCCGGCTGCAGCCATCCAACCCATTATCTTTTCACCGGCCGCCACAAAAGCGGCGGTGCCATACCTGCGGGAGATCATACCGGCTGTTTCGCTGATGGCAGCCAGTTCATTGATCTGCAGCATTACCTTATCTGCGCGTTGATTATAATCGTTCATCATTTTTTTAATCCCGGAAACGGAGAACAGCGCTAAAAGCGCAAAGAGAAAAGCAGTCTGTCTCACATTATCATTTGACGCCATCCATTGCTTCCATCCGCTTATTCTTTGCCCTTTTCAGTTTTTTTTTACTCTTTTTATTTTGTTATACCCTGTTGTCTTTCTATCCTACATAATTCCACTGCTTATTATGCTCTTTTTTTTGTGCTCTTAGCTCAATGCACCGTTTTTTACTGCTATTATTTCTGCGGCAATGCTAACGGCAATCTCTTCCGGCGTCTGGCTGTTGATGGCCATTCCAACCGGTGAGTGAATGTTGTGCAGCTGCTTTTCAGAAAAACCGTCCGCCGTATAGCCGGCGAATAATTTCTCCAGTTTTTTACGGCTGCCCAGCACACCAAAATAAGCGAAATTCCGGTCGATCAAAGCCCTTATCACTATATCATCAGTCCGGTAGCCCACCGTCATCACCACCACATAATGATTATTGCCACCGGGTATTCTTTCCCGGCATTCCTGGTAGTCCTGCAGCAGGAATTTTTCATGCACGGCTTCGTTTTCCAAAAAGCTGTTCAGGTGCTGGCGGTCATCGTAGAGCGAAATATAGAAATCCATCCTGCGCATCATGCTGCTCAATGCCAGCGAGCAATGGCCTGCGCCAATGATGTACAACCTGTTTTTATACCCGATCTTTTCCTGGTAGAGCCAATGTGATTCGTTTGTAAAAGAATAATGATAGTCGGTGGCCGGTACCGTATCAACGTACATCAATCCGGCCGGCCACAATTGCAGCAGACCGTTTTTATTCAGCAACAGGCATTCAATAATATTTTCGATATGCACTTTGTCTTCGGGTTGTAGGCGGTATAAAAACAAGGTTTGCTCGCCGGAGCAGATCATACCGCTTTGGTTCCGGGGCGCGCTTTTATCGTGCACCTGCTTTCTTACAGACAGCTCCTGTTCATCGCGCAGCAGCTTGTCTTTTGCCATTTCTATAAATTTATATTCCATCATTCCGCCACCCACAGAACCCTGCAGGGCGCCACTGGCATTTACCGCCATAAAGAAACCGCGCCGGCCGGGGCTGCTGCCATGGCTTTCCAGCACATACAGCAGCATGATCCCAATATTATTATTAAGACTGTCCAGGACCAGCTGCCAAATCAATAATTGTTTTTCCATCATGGTAAAGCGGCGTTCCTAATTTACGGTCTGTGTTTCATTGCCTGCTGCGGGCCTGGCTGCCAGCCGGTCGTTTGCTTTGCCGCTGTACAGGGCCATCAGGGTTTTCTCCGGTGTCAGGGGGGCGTCAAAAGGGATCAGCGAACCGGGGTTGAATGCGTGGATGGCATTCCGGATAGCAAAAAAAGCACCGATGCCATACATCAGCGGTGGCTCTCCTACTGCCTTAGAACGAAAGATGGCCAGGTTGTCTTTATCCGTCTGGAAAAAATCGATGTCGATCTCTTTTGGTACCGAGTAAATATCAGGCACTTTATAAGTAGACAATGCGTTGGATCGTAACCGGCCTGTTGCATCGTATACAATCTCTTCCATGGTCATCCAGCCGATACCCTGTACCAGTCCGCCTTCGATCTGCCCCAGGTCAATGGCGGGGTTCATAGAGGTGCCCACATCGTGCACAATCTTTACCGCATCAAATTCGTATATGCCCCGCAGGCAGTCAACCGTAACCACGGTAATGGCGGTTCCATATACATGGTAAGCAAAGGGATGCCCTTTCTCAGTGGTTTTGTTGTAATGGATCTCGGGGGTAATATAGTGCGCATGTTCTGATAAGTTAACACGCTTCATAAATGCCATCATCACCAGTTTCTTCCAGTTCAGATCAGTTTTCACCCCGTTGGCAAATACGGTTTCTTCCTGCAAAGAAAGGTTTGCCGCGGGGGTATTCAATTCGGCGGCGGCCACTTCTAATAACCGGTCCGCGATGCTATTGCAGGCCATCTGGGTAGCTTTGCAATTCAGATCGGCGGTGGCGCTGGCAGCCGAGGGCGAGCTGTTGGCAATGCGATGGGTACTGGTTGCCTGTACCCTTACCTTATCGCTGTGCAGCGCAAATACATGGGCGGCGGTTTGTATTATTTTCGTATTCACGCCCTGGCCCATTTCAACTGCACCGGTGCTCACGCTTACGCTGCCGTCTGTATACACATGCACCAGTGCCCGGGCCTGGTTCATCATGGTATTGGTAAAGGATATGCCAAAGCAGATAGGCATAAACGATAGTCCTTTTTTATAGAGCAGGGAACCGGCATTGAATGCGGCAATGTCTTTTTTAATTGTTTCGATCCCGTACTGTGTTTCAGCTTTGTTCCAGCAAGCGGCGGCTTCGCTGACCGCCTGTTGTCCATACGGAAACAGGTCGCCGGTTTTATGCAGGTTCTTTTTCTGAATCTGTGTTGCCTCAACACCCAGTTCTGCGGCTGCCTGTGCAATCGCTGATTCAATAACGAACATACCCTGGGGCCCGCCAAATCCCCGGAAAGCCGTATTGGGCGGCAGGTGGGTGCGGCAGCTGTAAGCCGTGGCTTTTACGTTGGGAATAAAATATGTATTGGTACAATGAAAAAGGGTTCGCTCCAGCACGGCGGGAGACAGATCGGCTGCTGCACCCGCATTCTGGTAGAAAGTTACCTGGTAGGCCATTATCTTCAGGTCTTCATCCAGCCCGATGGTATAATCAGATGAATAAGGATGCCTTTTGCCTGTCATGGCCATATCGTCTATACGACTGAGTGCATACTTAACGGGCTTTTTTAAATGGTGTGCTGCCAGTGCGCACATGGCAGCCCAGGCATTGGCCTGGTCTTCTTTACCGCCAAAACCGCCGCCCAGCCGGGTAATATCAACTTCTACCTGGTGCATGGGCACACCCACCACCCGGCAGCAGGCTGCCTGCGTGGCACGCGGGCTTTGGGTAGAAGAAAATACCTTAATGGCGTTGTTTTCCTGCGGAACCGCATAAGCACCCTGCGTTTCAATATACAGGTGTTCCTGTCCGTTAGTATCTGCCCGCCCGGAAAAAACATGGGCACAACCGGGCATCACCGTGGCGGCATCGCCCAGGGTAAATACACGGGGCGGAACAATCAGTGACCCATTTGCCTGGGCTATCCGCGGGTCGGTAACAACAGGTAGTGGTTCAATCTCCATTTTTATTTTTTTCACGGCAGCGCGGGCGGCTTCTTCGGTTTCAGCCACTACAAATGCTACCGGCATGCCGCAGAAATCAACTTCGTGATCAGCAAACAGCACCTCGTCGGGCACGATGCCACCGATCTGGTTTTCGCCGGTAATATCTTTTGCTGTGAATATGCGCACTACACCGGGGTGCCGGGCCGCTGCCTGTATATCCAGTTCTTTCACCCGGCCATGGGCAAGGGGTGAGCCATAGGCCACGCCGAATAAAGTACCCTGTACCAGGGGAATATCATCCAGGTAAACCGACCGGCCCGTTGTATGTGTTGCTGAATCCCTGTTTTTCATACCGTTCATTTTCCACTTAAAAGCTATACCGCCAATAATTTTTCTGCTTTCAGCTGGGGGAACAAGCTGATAAAATGCGCTTTGATCAGTTGCCCCAGCAACAATGTTTTATACTGCGCCGTACCCCGGGTATCACTGATGGGGGTGATTTCATTTTGTGCGATGGCGATGGTCTCCATGACCAGCCGCTCTGTTATCGCTTTTCCCGCCAGGAACCCGCCAGCCTGCTGCAGCAAAAGCGGCACCGGGCCTACACCGCCTGCAGACAGGCGTGCCTGTTTTATCAACCCATTCTCCATGGTAATGCTGATGGCCGAGTTAACACTGGCAATATCGAGGTGCGTGCGCTTACTTACTTTCTCAAAATTGACCAGCGTATGTGCACCTGGCAGCTCAAATGATATCTCAGCAATATATTCGGTTGGTTTTTTGTTAAGCTGTTTATATCCTTTGTAAAGACCGGCCAGCGGCAATATTCTTGTTTTACTGCCATCCTGCAGGGACAGGTTTGCATCGAGCGCAAGAAAGAGTATGGTAAAATCGCCGATGGGCGATGCATTGATAAAATTACCGGCCAGGGTCGCCATATTACGGATAGGCGTAGACGAAACCAGTCGCACAAAAGCAGGAAACCGGGGAATGGCCTGCCGTATCACCGCCGATTCCAGTAAATCTGTTACGGTAACCGCCTGGCCAAGCAGGCAGGTATTATCCGTTAGGGTGATCGCGCGTGGCGCCGACTGGGCCAACATAAAGCGGATGCTGGCATATTTCATCTCTTCTTGTTTCTGCACGTAGAGATCCGTGCCGCCACCCACGTATACCGGGGAATGGTTTTTGTTGAGGATCGCCTCGTTCAATTCGAGCGCCAGGGTTTGCAGCCTGCTGGTGATACCGGCAATATTAGCAGGCAGCAATTGCGTGCCGGTTACAAATTGCAACGGATCTTTGCCCTTTTTACCTTTATTCAGCAATACCACCTGCTCTGCGGCCCGTTCAATGGATTTATAACCCGTACACCGGCAGATATTACCATCGATGGCAGCAATGGCATTTTGCCGGGTGGCTTCTTTTTTACTGAGGCAAAACCCGGCCAGCGATACAACGAAGCCCGGTGTACAAAAACCGCATTGGGTGGCCCCGCAATCGGTCATGGCCTGCTGCACGGGGTTCAGGCTGTCCATATTAACGCCTTCAATGGTTACCACATGCCTGCCGTGGGCGTTGCCCAGCGGCGTAAGGCAGGAAGTGAAAGAGCGGTACGCCACCCCATTGTCTTCCAGTTCACCGATTAGGATGGTACAGGCCCCGCAATCTCCTTCGCGGCAGCCGATCTTGGTGCCGGTGAGCTGCTGGTGGTAGCGGATATAATCCAGCAGCAGCATGCCGGGGGGCAGGTCTGTATGTTGTTCGGTATCGTTCAGAATAAATCGGATCATTCGATGCAAATTCAACAGTCAAAAGTAAAACTTAAAAAATCAACATACCGCAACGCGCAGACGGGCCATTCCACGCCAGGGCATTCCCACATTAACCACATTTATCACATTAATCACTCGCGCTTAAGCGTACCGGTGATATAACCAAAGGGCTCGTCCGTGGCTATAAAGATCTCGTTTTTATTTGTCATACCAAAGGGTTCCAGGTTAAAGAGGATATGGTGTTTATTGGGCATCACCAGGCTGATTTCCTTTACCTCCTCATGCAATTGCAGCACCGATTCCCCCATTGCATACAGCGTCTGCTGTACGGATAAACTGTTGTGAAAAGCGAATGTTTTTAACAGGAGGGCCCTGATTTCAGCGTATAACGGGCCAAAATCTGCTGTTGCATCATTCCATTCCCAATTTACCCCGCATTCCGTGGCAAAGATCCGATCGGCTGTTTCTTTTAGCGTAGTGTATTTTTCCCTGATAAAATGTTCGAAGCCCGAATCGGTTGTTTTCAGGATCAGCATCTGCTGAATGCCGCTGCCAATATGAACAGAATGATTGTCCTGCACAATCCGGCAGGTATGTTTTTCATTGCCGCTGCTGCTGTAAGCATGCGGATGCGTGGTTCCATCGAATGCCATACGCCGCCAGCCATACTCCGTTATTTCTATGGTAACCTGGCTGGTCTGCGGGTTATTCGTTTTAAAATAATCGGCCAGGTAAAGCCCGAATGCCTCTGCTGTAGACGTAAAGTGTTCTTTGGCCAGGGCATACACCGTATTTTTCTGTGTATCGGTTGCCAGTATTTTGCTGTTATCGCCCAGGGTATAGGCCGTTTCAAAATCGCCTTGCAGGGAAACATTTACACTGATTTGCCTGAACTCATGGTAATCTTTGTGCCGGATGATCTTCGAGAGGTTAACGGCATTTTTTCCATATGTATTTTGTGCCAAAACAATACCCATTGCCTTCTTGTTTATATGATAAGATGTTAGCGACCAATCAACGCTTAATGTAAGGTTTTTTTTTCAGACATAGATTGGTCAATCCTGTTAAATGTGAAATACTTATTTGATGTTTATCAAAAAAGGTTTATGAGATCAGTTATGACCATCGCCTATTGTGTTTGCTTCTGCAGGCAACCATGGCACAACCTACACCAGTCACCGATACCCCAAAAAACTAACGACAGCCTGCGCAGGGCCGTGCTGTGGGCAAACGCTGCCTGCCCTTTTATCAGAAACAGTAAAATGTCTGGCGTATTCCCCGTAACAGGTATAATAGAAAAGCCTGATCCTGCTATCCGGTATAAATTATTGATGAACCTTACGGAATGGGAAAAAGATTCCGCTGGCTGAATTTTTTTTCGATATTCCCAAAGAGAAAATGCTACCCGAAATGAATACTTCATTAACCGCTGTCACCGGCTGTCTACTTACCAGTTAAAGGGATATGTCTTATTTGATATTGACGGAAAGCAATGACAACGCCAGCGTTAAAATTAAAAAGTAAAAATCAACAGCTTTTATTTGGATTGACGCGCAGGTATAGCACGCAAAGAGTAAAAAGAGGCAAGGGGTTTTGCTTCCTTTTATCTTTGCCGTCTTTCCGTGAAATGATCATTTAAGGCAGCCCAGGAGATTCCACCAATGCCGGCAGCCAAACCCGGAACCTGGAAAGGGGATCAAAAGTTTTTCCCGCTGATGCATAGTCGCACAAAGACAGGCGGATCATTGTAGGTCCTCCTTCTGCATGCGATTCCGTAATAAAAGAAGCTGTTTGCTCTAACCAGTAATGGCTGTCGCTGCCAGCCGCTGGCTGCAAATCTACAAATCCGTCTTTGGTTAGTACCGGCGTTAAGGGTGCGTCTGTATCCGGGCCACCCAGCCTGGCATCCCTGGCAAGTACCAGTGGACCGCGGGCGATGGCAAAATATTCACGGTGGGTGCCCGCTGTCAAAAGTCTTCCGCGCATATCAAGGTAAACCGTGATGATATCACCATCTTTCCATTCACGGTTCACCCATACAAAACCCGCCGAATCAGATAACGAACGAGGCTCCCCTGGTAAACTCACTTGCGACGCTTTGCTCCAGGCAGGAATGCGGATGCGAAGCATAAATTTTTCTGTTTTTGCGAGGCTTAGTTTGAGCATAATTTTTCCGGATACCGGGTAATCGGTAGACTGTTCAATCACTACCGGCTGCCGCGCCGGCGACTGGATGCTAAAGGTTCCCGGCAAATAAAAATTAACGCTGATGCCATTGCCTGTTTTCATAACAGCTGTCAGCGGCAGGGTGAACAGGCCGCGCGGACCACTGGCCTCGCAACAATTGATGCCCATGCCGCATTGCTGTTCTCCTTTCAGGCGTTCGCCCGACAAAGGCGAGTATTTGGCCCAGTCTGACCCATCGTTGTACATCGATCCCAACAGCGCATTGTAATAGGTTTGTTCAATGGCGTCTGCATATTTGGCCTGGCCGGTCAACCGAAACAATTGCTGGCTCAGCTTTATCCAGGTGGCGGTTACACAGGTTTCCTGGTAATGATTAACCGGCAGGGTTTGGTAGGCGGCACCGCCAAACCAGCATTCCATGGCCGAGCCGGAGCCGGCGATATTGAGCTCTGTGGCATGAATGCTTTCCCAGGTATTTTCTACGGCTCTTTTGTACGCGGCATTGCCGGTAACGCGGTACAATTCAAGCAGGCCCTCGTAGCAAGACATCATTTCATAGGCTTTCTGGCCCTGCTCCCATCCATACCAGCTGTGAACCGGTTTTGGAAAGCGCTTACCCACGGGCGTTATTGATTTGGAAAGAAGCTGCGGGCCATCAGCTGTTTCCCATTCGCGTACGATTTCTTCGGCAAAATGGAGGTAGCGTTTATCAGCAGTGCGTACATATAATAATACGATCGGTTCCAGCACGGAAGAAGCTGCCATGCCGCGGTGATTGCCCATTTTTACGATCAGTGAATGGGTGGCAGACAATTCTTTGATCAGGTGGTCGGCCATCCTGCTGGCAGCGTCGAGTACCGCACGGCGTTTGGTGAGATCATAATACCCTATCAGGCCCAGCATACAATATTTCCGGCCCCAGATATCCCATTGCTGCAGGTGTTTATCTGTTGTATAGTTGCCGATATAACCATCCGCTGTCTGGGTAGCCATCAGGCCGGCCACTGAACTGTCGAGCATTTTTTTAAGTTCCGGCTTTGGCTGGTACCGGTACGCCAGCAGGGCCGATGTAAACCATTTGCCCCAGAATTCACTCTGCCAGCAGGATGTTTCCGTGCGGTTGCGGAAGGGTTGCAGCAGCCGGTCTGCATCCTGCTCCAGCAGGCGGTGCTGGTAGGCCCCCTCCAGTTTTGCAGCGATAAAGCCCGATAATACGGGCGATTCTACCGGGTACAGGTAATCTGCAATAGCTACCTGCTGGCTATGCAATGAAAGAACGGGCATTAAAAAAAACACCAGGCAATGGGCAACAGCTCTATAATATTTCATATGGCGATGGTTGAATGGTCTACAAAAATTGTTCCGGGCGAAGCTAAATAAATCTGTACAATAACCCGGCCCTGGCCGCCGGCTGGCGGTATTTTTACCTGCAGAACAAATAACAATGGCCTGATTCATGCTTATTTTTACGCCATAACAGTTTAAAACAATTTATATGTCAGCAAGATTTAAAATGGGTAAAGTACAACCCGCTGCCTACCGGGCGATGGATGCATTGGATACATATATAGCGCAAACTTCGGTTGACAAGGTTCACCGGGAACTGATCCGCACCAGGGCTTCCCAGGTAAACGGCTGCGCCTATTGCGTAAACGAACATGCAGGCGATGCGGTGAAGCTGGGTGTGCCGGAGAAAAAGCTGTTGCTGGTCAGCGTCTGGCGCGAAGCAAAGAATGTTTTTAGTGCTGAAGAACAACTGTTGTTTGAAATGACGGAGGAGATCACGCTGATTCACCAGCATGGATTGAGCGATGCCTTGTACCAACAATCAATGGAGGTTTTTGGCGAACAAAAAACAGCGGAGATCATCATGACGATCATTACCATCAATGCCTGGAACCGTATCGGGGTAGGTTTGCATATGCAACCGGAGATATAGCTTTCGGGAACAGGCGATACACCGTTGTTATTTTTTTTCCGGGTTTCCTGTGCTGTATATCTCTATCAGCTGCAGTATATCGTCTTTGAGCTGTCCGGAGGCATCATCGAACAGGGAATCCTTTGCTTTTTTACCATGTTTGCTGCTGTTGGAATTTTTAATGGTGGCCTGTATCGATTCAAAGGATGGATACAGGGGCGCCGTGTTTTTTTCATACCAGGCATCCAGCGACTCGATACTGCCCAGTATATTGGCATATTCATCCAGTACGGCATTCATTTCTACCAGGTTTTCTGCAGAATGGCGCCGGGGTATGCGGTTGTATAAAGCCTGTAACTGGATTGCGTAAAGTTCCATATAATTGATTATGGTACTAAATTAAGGCAAATGGATTTGCCCCTGCCATTGCTTATTTATAAGGTAAATGAGAGATAACAATGTCTACGTTTTCGCTCCTTGGGGGATATTCTTTTTTGATAAAATAATTGAATGCGGCCGCCCATTCATCCGCCCGTTCTACCTTGGGCCCGAGGGTTATTACATGCAGTACCGGCGCAATTTCTACCATTTCAATAAAGACTTTAGGCGGGGTGGTGTTGATGTCAATCTTTTTTGCAAAACCATCGCCCTGTACCACCAGCCTCACCTCGTACTCGTGCTGGTATTCGGCGCTTTTAAAAAGGTAGGCGATATTGTTTAAAATTTTTGCCACTTCCTTTTTTTGTTCCTCATCCAGGTTTGCTATTTCTTTTTTAAGGCTGGTCATATTTTCATTTAACTGCCGGCTAACAGCAGGCTGGCTTCCGGGCACAATAAATTCGTTTTTATCATGATAGGCAACCTTATAAAAAGTAAATTGCTCTTCACCGGCAGCTGCATTCTCCATTTCTCCGCGCACTTTGCTAAGGCTTTCCTTGATATTATTAACGAGCAGATCTTTATAAATGGTAAGGGCACAGCCTTTGGCCTCAAACTGTGCCTCTTTTCCGTACATACGCCATAAGGTAAGGTCGTCATGCTTGGTTTCGGCAACAAAACTGCCGATAAAAGGCTTTTCAACAAATGGAAGGGCAATGGTATCATCATTTGCCAGTTTGGCAATATCATAAGACAGGTATTTATGCAATACCCGCCCTTCAGACGTGTCATTCAGGAAAGCGCCTTCGGACAGGCGAAAGGGGCTTTTGCCCAATAGCATGGCTTTTGCCCCTGACAAGCTGGTATAATGCGTAATACAAGGCTCTTCAAACAACAGCAATTTTTTTATATCATTGATAAGGATGTCTATTTTATCGTACCAGGTATTGGCCAGTTTCTTTTCCAGTTGCACGATGGCAGAGAGGCTCGTTTTAACGAGAAAATGTTCAGGATCGTTCCTCAATGCTATGTATTGCGTATAATCGCTGATGGCCTTATCATACCTGCCCAGCTTGCTATTGGCCAATGCCCTGTTATAATAAGGATTGGGATATTGTTCATCCAGTTGTATGGCAGCCGAAAAGTCATCAATCGCCTTTTCACTTTCATTCATTTGCATTTGCGCCACCCCGCGGTTGTTAAACGCAATCTTGTACTCTTTATCCAATTCGATGGCCTTTGTATAATCATCGATGGCATCCCGATGCATACCAAGCCATCTTTTTGCAATTGCACGATTATAATAAGCCTGCTTATTCTTCTCATTTAAGTCGATAGCCCTGCTGTAATCATCTATTGCCTCCCAATGCATCATTTTTCTTGACCATGAAACACCACGATTGTAATACGCCTTCATATCTTTAACGTCTATCGCTATCGCCTCACTGTAATCAGCTATTGCCTTTTCATATTGTCCCTGTTTTGACCAAACAGCGCCACGCTGGTAGCATACTTTTCGATATTTTTTATCTATATCCATCACCGTTGTAAAATCTGCAATTGCTTTGTCATACTGCTTGATATAATAAAACGAAAGTCCGCGGAAATAAAAGGCTGCTATATACCTGTCGTCGATGTCAATCGCGCTGTTGTAATCTTCTATAGCGTTACCGTATTGCTTTTGACGATACCATATATTACCCCTGGAAAAGTAGGACAAAGGCAGGCCCGGTTCTAACGCAATTGATTTTTCCGCATCGGTCAATCCTGATTGCCAGTCGCCCAACAGGGTGAACGCCAGTGCGCGTCTTCTATACAATGCGGCGCTGCTGTATTTTTCTAAAATCGTATCCGTCAATAAAAAAATCGCTTCCTGGTATCTTTTTTCTGTAAATAACCAATCCGTTTGCTGCCTGATTTCTTCCAGCGATTGCTCCATATAAGTAATGATTGAGGGTAGCCAAATATAAATGATCCTTTTATCAAAATTACCTTCAAAAAAACAGGGCATTAACCGCTTTTTTTTTATTTTAGCCATACCATGCGGGCCGCCCTATACATTTTAAGATTCATTATTCTTTGCAGCGGCTTATTACCGGTGGCTTACTTGCGCGGACAGGCCTATTCTTCCATAAAAAACCATAGCAAAACCTATTTCCTGAATAACAATGGCAATGATTCCGGCAACGGCAGCCGTCAACAGCCCTGGCAAAGCATTGCCCGGCTGAACAGGGTGCAGCTCCATCCCGGCGATTCGGTCTGTTTTGCAGGCGGGCAGGTTTTTAACGGAACCCTTTTGCTGGATGCAGCTGATAAGGGATCAAAAGAACGTCCCATTGTGATCAGTTCTTCCGGCACTACCGCCGCGGTAATAAATGCCGGCAACGCAAGCGCCATCGAAATAAATAACACGGCCTATATTTCAATCATTCATCTTCATTGCCTGGGTGCCGGCCGCAAGACCGGCAATACCCAAGATGGCTTACTGGCCAGCCATTGCAGCCATGTTATTATCGACAGCCTTTCTATCAGCGGCTTTCAAAAAGCCGGTTTGTGTATTTATGCCTCTTCAACGGTGATGGTTAACCGCGTACATGCATTTGAGAACGGGTTTGCGGGCATCCTGGTCAGCGGTGCCGGGAGCAAAAAAGACTGCAGGAATATCCTTATCCGGTATTGTTTTGCCGAGAACAACCCCGGCGACCCTACTAATCTCAGCAACCACAGCGGCAACGGCATCCTGGCCGGGCTGTGCACGGGCGTTACCATTGAATATTGCAGCGCCAGCAACAATGGCTGGGACATGCCCCGCACCGGCAATGGCCCGGTGGGCATCTGGGCCTATGAAGCAGACAGCGTATTGATACAACATTGTATTTCTTACCGGAATAAAACGTCGCAGGGCGGTAAAGATGGTGGGGGTTTTGATTTGGATGGTGGCGTTACCCATTCAACCATTCAATACTGTCTTAGCTACGACAACCAGGGCAGCGGCTATGGCCTTTTTCAATACAATGGCGCCAGCCATTGGCAGCAGAATACCCTCCGGTTTAATATCAGCGAGAACGATGGTGCGGTAACGGCAGGCGCTGCCGGCATCCTGATCTGGAATAATTCGGACGATACGAGCCAGTTCAAAGACTGTTCTATTTATAACAACACCGTTTACAATACAAAGAGACCGGCGTTGAGGTATGACCGGGAGCATGCGCATATTGGATTCCGATTGCTTGATAACATTTTGGTGGGCAGGGATACCATCCTGACCGGCCAAACGACCGGCAGCAGGTTCCTGGGCAACTGCTGGTACAGTTTACAAAATGGTTTCCTGGTTGAAGGTTTCAGCAGCCTCCGTGCCTGGTCCGATGCAACCGCTAATGAATACCAGCCATGGGGCGTAAGCATGGATCCGTTGCTGAAGCACCCCGGCCAAACTTCCATTACCGATCCTACCGCGCTGCAAACGCTGGATGCTTACCGATTACCCGCCCGTTCCTGGCTGCGTACCGGCGGTGTTGATCTGCAGCTATCTTTTTTACTAAAGACAGGCGGAAAAACGTTGAACGGCGCAGCAGCCGGTAAAAAACTGGTAGGCGCCTGCGAGTAAGCTGGTCACCATATAATCATGCAGCTGGCAGCAGCACACATTGCAGTACATGGTGCAAGGGGCAATAACGGCACCGCCTGCACTTGGCGCCTTACAATAAAATTAAAACAAACGCAATTGGAACTGGTGCTTCGTTGCTTTTCTATTTGTGGATGAAAGAAGGCTTTCAGGCATATATGGCCCCCCAGCTGCTCTTGCCGTAATGTAATAAACTGCAGTTGCTTTATCGCGGGGTGCATGTACAATGGCAACACCGTTGGCATGACGGTTAAATAAGTCGCTTGCAATAGCGGGATCATTATTCTCTTTTGACAGATGCGACAGCAGCACATGCGTCATAAAAGACGGCTTGTGATCAAGGAATAACTGCAAGGCCTGGCCATTCGACAAATGGCCCTTGCCACTGGTGATACGTTGTTTCAAAAAGAACGGGTACCGGCCGTTGGCCAGCAACTGCTCATCGTAATTCGCTTCCAGGAAAACGGCATGACATTGCTTAAAATAACTGATTACGTTTTTACAGGCTGCGCCAATATCGGTGAATACGCCAACCGTTACTTCCCCGCAACGCACTACCATGCTGTGCGGGTCGGCTGCATCGTGCCTTTTGGGAAAGGCGGTAACAGCGAGTGTGCCTATCTGTACCGGCTCAAAAGCGCTGAAAGAGCTGATAAGATCAATTTCCGACAAAAAACCGGTGCCCCTGCAAGTTGCCCGGGTGATGTATACAGGCAACCGGTATTTTTTCAGCAGGCTTCGTAAACCGCTGACATGATCCGTATGCTCATGCGTAATAAAAATGGCTTTCAGCCTGGAGATATCAAGATCCAGGCCTTTCATTCTTTTTTCTACTTCACGACAACTGATGCCCGCATCTACCAATACAGCCTCTTCATTGTTACCGATGTAATAACAATTGCCATTGCTGCCAGAATTTAAAGATGCGATAAACAGCGACATGCCGGCAAAATACGCATTTAATTGCTGATTTTCATATCAAGGAATGGAAATAAAGCAGCTGTGAACGCCGCCAAATCCTGTACATGAGCAATATGTCCCATACCCTGCAATTCAACCAGCTTTGCACCGGTGACCAGGGCCGACATTCTTTCGCCGAGTTCAGGATACTGCCCGTAGCTGCTTTTCTGATCCTCAGACAAATACTCTTTGCCAACAATGGTACGATCTGCCTGCCCAATGATAAACAGCGTAGGAACCTTGATGCGGTTTATTTCATAGATAACCGGCTGCTCATAAATCATCTGGTAGGTAATGGCATTGACCCTGGCAATTTTATCGAACGCGGGGTCAGACAAAGCTTCTGCCTGTGCAGCCACATATTGTTCGTATTCCGGTTTCCAAACGGGGTAATAACTTTCCTGGTATTTTTTATAGGATTCGTAGCTGGCCGATTTTTCTTTCTGGTAAAGTTTATCAACCAGTTGATAAGGCACAAAGGTTTTATAGTCTTCCAGGCCTATCGGATTCTCTACCACCAGTTTTTCTGTGGCGCCCGGGTAGAGGAGGGCAAACCGGAAAGCCAGCATCCCGCCCATGGAATGTCCGAGTACAATTGCCTTATTGATATGGAGTGTATCAAGCAAAGCTTTATTCAAAGCCGCCAGCATATGAAAACTGTAATGGATATCGGGTTTACCGGAACGGC
>CAXTMV010000047.1:0-9612 GCA_964245425.1 uncultured Flavihumibacter sp.
CGCCTGGCATTACTTCGGTGATGTTTTTTGGTACCATTGGTATGCTTACCCTTACGGTGGGACTGATCGTTTTCATCATCTTTCACCAGCGTAAGGTTATCCGCTACCAGGGAACGCTGCAACGAATGGAACAAGACCAGCAACGTATGCTGCTGAACGCCTCCATACGCCTGCAGGAAGAGGAACGCCAGCGCCTGGCAGCCGACCTGCACGACGATGCAGGCCCCCTGCTGGCCACCGCCCGCCTCTACCTGAATGAAAACCTCGTCAACATGGACAAGGCTTCGCAGTTACAGAGTATATACAATGCAAAACAAATCATCGACGATACCATCCAGCTTATCCGGAATATTTCTCATAGCCTGATGCCACCAACCCTCAAGAATTTCGGTCTTGAATCAGCAGTAAACGACCTTTTTCAGAAAATAAGCGGCTCCGGCAGCCTGAATGCCAGCTGCCGGTTTCATGATTATAAGGAAAGACTAAAGACGGAAGACGAACTAATACTGTTTAGGGTTTTGCAGGAACTGGTAAACAATATCCTGAAACACAGCAATGCCAGCTTTATCCATGTAACCCAGAATATCAACGGCGACCGGTTCTTCCTGCGCCTGCACCACGATGGACGCGGTCTGACACAGTCGGATTTTGAGAAACTGAATAAAAGCCCCGTCGGACTAGGTCTCAAAAACATCCAAAGCCGGCTCAAATTGTTAAGTGGAAACATATATTTCGAAAAAGACGTTTCTCAAACATATTATAAGGTTACCATCGAATTGTCCAAAGAAGAGGTTTCATGAGTAAAATGAAACAGCAAAATACACGTTTAGAACAGGGAAATTTGTAATTTAGTCTTTTCCAATATCACCTGAACCCATCATGAGCCTGATTAAAGTAGCCATAGCTGACGATCACAAAATATTCCGGAAAGGCGTAATCCTTTCGCTGCGCCCCTATGCAAACATCAAATTTGTGATGGAAGCAGAGAACGGACAGGAACTGATTGATAACCTGCCGGGAGAAGAAATACCCGAAGTTATCCTGATGGATCTGCGGATGCCCAGAAAAGACGGGATCGAAGCCACCAAGTACGTTGCCAAACACTTTCCGCAGATACATGTCATTTGCCTCACCATGTTTGAAGACGAGCGCTTTGTGAGCCATATGATGGAAGTAGGCGCCAATGGTTACCTGCTGAAAAGCGCCGAGCCGCAGGAAATAAAAAAAGCCATTATGGAAGTAGTTGCCAAGGGTTATTACCTCAACAACTTCGTAAATCGCATCCTGCTAAAAAAATCACATTCCAAACAAAAAGTTGCTCCTAATCTCAGCCAGGAAATCACCATCAGCGAAAGAGAAAGAGACGTTATCAAATATATCTGCATGGAATTTACTGCCCAGGAAATAGCACAAAAACTGGAAGTAAGCCCCCGGACGGTAGAAGCCATCAAGGATCGGCTCATGGAAAGATTTGGTTCTAAAAACACCGCCGGGCTTGTATTTTTCGCAGTAAAAAACAACCTGATAGACTAGTCTCATTCTCCCGCCCTGCTTCAGAACTGCATTTCCGGAACAGCAGCACCCACCAGCAGCCTGCCCGCCGTTTTGCGCTTTATCTCCTCTACCGATACACCCGGCGCACGCTCTACCAGCTCAAACCCATTTTCCGTTACATCAAGCACCGCCAATTCTGTTACAATCCGTTTTACACATCGTATGCCCGTCAAGGGCAGCACACAGTGCGACAATAATTTTGATTCTCCCTTCGGATTGGTATGCATCATGGCAACAATTATCTTTTTGGCACTGGCCACCAGGTCCATTGCGCCCCCCATGCCTTTCACCATTTTGCCCGGAATTTTCCAGTTGGCAATATCGCCCTTGTCACTTACTTCCATCGCACCCAGCACCGTCAGGTCAACTTTGCCTGCGCGTATCATTCCAAAACTCTCCGCACTGTCAAAAAAAGAACCGCCGGGCAGTATAGTAACCGTTTCTTTGCCCGCATTAATAAGATCGGCATCAATAGATGCCTCTTCCGGATAAGGCCCCATACCCAGCATTCCGTTTTCGCTTTGCAGGGTAATTGTCATACCCGCCGGTACATAATTGGCCACCAGGGTGGGAATGCCAATACCCAGGTTTACATACATTCCGTCCTGCAACTCCCGGGCGATGCGCCTGGCGATATCGTATTTGTCTAAAGCCATAGATTATATCTGATGTCTATTGATTGATGGCTGATTTCAAATGGCCACCGTTTTCTTTTCAATTCTTTTCTGGTATCCCGACCCTTGGAAAATACGATGCACATAAATGCCGGGCACATGCACCTGGTCGGGATCCAACTCGCCTGGCTGTACCAGTTGCTCTACTTCCACAATGGTGATATCGCCCGCTTTTGCCATCGACGTGGAAAAATTACGGGTTGCCTTACGAAACAACAAATTACCCATGGTATCCCCTTTCCAGGCTTTTACAATGGCAAAGGAGGCATGCAGGGCGTACTCCATTAAATACTGTTTACCATTAAACGCCCTGGTCTCTTTACCTTCAGCGATCTCTGTGCCATAGCCTGCTGGTGTAAAAAAAGCAGGTATGCCCATACCGGCCATCTGTATGCGCGTGGCCAGCGTTCCCTGCGGTATCAGGTCAACTTCCAGTTCCCCGCTCAGCAGTTGCCTTTCAAATTCTGCATTTTCACCTACATAAGAACTCATCATTTTTTTTATTTGCCGGGTCTTTAATAAAAGACCCAGTCCAAAATCGTCTACCCCGGCATTATTTGAAATACAGGTGAGGCTTTTTACACCCTTTTCTACCAGGGCGGCAATGCAGTTTTCAGGTATGCCGCAAAGCCCAAATCCGCCCAACATAATAGTAGCTCCGTCTTCAATGCCCTGCAGGGCGGCGGCAGCATCAGGAAATACCTTGTTCATAGCTGGAATATTTAGTAGGTGGGCTTTTACAAGCTCTTTTTCTTATCAGGCGATCCTTTTTTATGCCCTTTAAGCTTTATACTGCGGGATTTTTTTGCAAGGGTATCTTTTTTCAACAGCGCAGTCAATGGTTTTGGCTGCAGGATAGCGGGGTTAGCGGTAATAACGGGTTTGGGTGTTGCTATAGGTTTTACTGAATCCGCTGCAACGGGCTTCGGTTTATAGCGGTCCGCGCGTATTCTGGCAGCCCGCACCGATATGGAATCAAACATCTCCTTGGCAACGTCGGGATGCGCCATATAATACTGGTAGCTGGTTTTAAACATACCAAGGGAGGTCTTGTTAAGATCGAACACTTCCTGGTATATTTTCATTTTTTCGACAGGGGCTTTTTTCAGCGAATCCTTTGCCAGCTGGGTATTTATATATTCATCAGACAGCATCAGCTGCCATAAAATAGTTTCCATTTGCGCGCGGGGTATAATGCCGGCTGGTTCTGTGTTGCTGTTTGTGCAAGCCGCCAGCAGGCATATCAATCCAACAACAGCTATTCTCATTTCAGCTCCTGTTTGTAATAATTGGCATTTGAAATATCCATCCTTGAAAGCATATCCAGCGCGCGGCTTTTTTCGTCGGGGGTTGATTTTTTAAATACTCCTATCAGCTCACGCGCCCTGCCCTGGAAAAAAAACTGCACACCCATGCTATTGGGATTCTCGGTATTGATATTGTTCAGAAAGTTAAGGGTGTTCAGTACGGCAGTACCCGCCTCGGTTTCATTGTCGTACATATTGTCCATACCCAGGCGATAGTAACTGTAGATGGCATCGTGCAGAATAGCATATTTGCTGTTGGTAAGGTTATCAGACAGCCAGTACCTGTTGCGCTGGCCATCAAAACTGCGCCAGCCCACAATATCCCGGCTATCGGGTGCATTGGTTACGATATTCTGTGCTTTCTGAAAATACGGATCACCTCCCCGCAATGCAAATGAATCAAAATTCATTCCCAGTATGATATCTACATAATAAGCCAGCACGGCGGTGAGATTAGAGACCAGCGGATCCGAACCCGCTACCCGGTTCTCATTAAATTCTACCGGCTGGTATTCTACGTATTTAAATATTACTGCATCGTCTATAAAGTTAACCAGGGGGCTGTCGTAAGAAGAGTTGAACACCGGCCTGGCGGCTTGTATGGTCAGGGATGCTTTATATGTATTGTCAGCAGCAGCTTCAGCAATATTGAGCAAAAAGTTGCAGGTTATTTTTTCATTTTCCTGGAAGGTTTCCGGGGTCCATTTGCGGGTATTCAGGAAGGTATTCAGCGCATGTTGGAGGGTCTGGAAAACTATTTTGTCTTCTGTTGATCCCACGCGGCTGGCGATTACACTTATTTTAGCCTGCAGTTCCTGCGCATTTGCAGCGGACAGCAAACCAACGGCCGCCAGCAAGACCATGATAAAACGTTTACACATACAGCATTTTTACAATTCTATCAACGATATCGCGCGCTACTTGTTGTTTGGAAGCTTGTTCATAAGTCCATTCACTTCCGTCCTTTTCAAAGATAGTAACCTTATTGGTATCGTGCCCGAAACCGGCGCCGGCGTCCTGCAGCGAATTCAGCACTATCATGTCGGCATTTTTTTTCGCCAGTTTGGCCCGGGCATAGTCCGCTGCATTATTTGTTTCAAGCGCAAAGCCTACGAGTAATTGGGTTTTCTTTTTTTGTTCTCCCAGCGCCTGCAAAATGTCTTTTGTTTTTACCAGTTCCAGTGTCATGCTTTCTCCCTGTTTCTTTATCTTTTCCGCTGCCCTGTTTGCAGGCCGGTAATCGGCTACTGCGGCGCTCATAATGGCTACCGACGAAGCTTCAAACAAAGAAAGGCAGCGGGCATACATTTCTTCGGCGGTCTCCACTTTATAAACCTGCACCCGGGGATGCCTTGGTAATTGCGCAGACGGACCCAGTACCAGGTTAACAAGCGCGCCCCTGGCTGCCAGTTCTTCGGCCAGTGCAATGCCCATTTTGCCGGAAGAATGATTGCTGATAAAACGCACCGGGTCAAGCGGCTCCTGGGTAGGCCCTGCAGATACCAATATTGTTTTACCGGCCAGGTCGGCGGGCAAAAAAAAACGCTGCTCAACAAAACGAAGGATGGCTGCCGGTTCGGCCATCCGCCCTTCGCCGTGTAGACCGCTGGCCAGTTTACCCTTCTCAACGGGCAAAATGGTTACACCCTGCGCAGCCAGGTTGGCCAGGTTGGCCCGGGTGGCGGGGTGCTGCCACATATCTTCGTCCATGGCCGGTGCTGCCGCCACCGGGCAGGTGGCAGAAAGATAGGCAGCCAGTAAAAGATTATCGCAAAAACCATGGGCCATTTTGGCCAGGGTATTACAGGTAAGCGGAGCTATAATAAAAAGATCGGCCCATCGGCCCAGCATAACATGGTTGGCCCATGCATCGCCTGCAAATAAATCGATGGCTACCGGGTTTTTTGACAGCGTGGCCAGGGTAAGGGGCGATACAAAATCTTTTGCGGCCGGTGTCATGATCACTTTCACTTCGGCGCCGGCTTTTACAAGTTCCCGAACCAGCAGAATGGCCTTGTAAGCAGCAATGCTGCCACTGATGCCTACCAGTATTTTTTTTTGCTGGAACATATTTGCAAAATATGACTGCTTATGCGGACCGGTAAAATAAAAAAGCGACACAGCAGCAGTGCGGGTCGCTTATAGATTCTTATAAAGGCAGATTAACTGAACAGGTTGTCCTCGTTCCTTCTATGGTAGATCTTGTCTTCCATAAATTCCTGGGTAGCCAGTAGCGCAGGATTGGGCATGCGCTCATATGCTTTGGATATTTCAATCTGCTCTTTGTTTTCGTGGATCTCTTCCAGGCTATCGGTATGGCTGGCAAATTCTTCCAATTTATTATGCAGCTCTTCCTTCAGGGTAATATTTATCTGGTTGGCCCTTTTTGCCACGATGGCAATAGACTCGTACAGGTTGCCTGTTTTTGCCTTAATATCGGTGAGGTTCTTTGTTTCCACTACATTGGCGGTACTGGAACTAAGTTGTCTTCTTAATCGGCTCATTTTTAAGATTTTTTATATTGGTTTGCGATAAGGTGAAATAACGCTCCGCTTCCTTCGCCAGTTTGCTTTCTGCAAACCGCTCGGTAAAATCGCGGTATTCCGTAATCACCTGTTCAAAGCGTTCTTCTTTTTTTTCATCGATGCTTAAAACGGCATATTCATAATATGCTTTGATGACCTGTAATTTGTATTGATCTCCTTTATCCGATTCAGGAAAATTGTTCATCAGGTTGGTATAAGCAATAGCAGAGGCTTTAAACTGGCTCAGGGTGAAATACAACTGAGCGCTCTTATAATCCTTCATTTCCAGTTTTGCCCGGCATTTATCGATGATGGCGGTAGCTTCCTTTATCTTGTCTGAACCAGGGTGCGTATTGATAAAGGCCTGCATGAAACCGATGGTCTTTGTCGTATTGGTCTGGTCCAGGTCTACTTTGGGCGATTGTTTATAATAGGTATACGCCCGCATATAATCCATTTCTTCCGCATGCTTGCTATTGGGGAAGACCTCTACAAAAGATTTAAACAGGTTCTCCGCACTCAGGTAATCGCGCAGGTAATAGGTGGCAAAAGCATACCGGTAATAGACCTCTTCAAATTTATCCGTTCCCTTGAATATGGGAAAAAGCTCCTCGTATAACTGCTGCGCAAAATTGTAATTCTTCTGGTCGTAGTACTGGTCGGCCATCTTGAGCTTATACTCGTAGTCCTTACTTTTCTGCACTTTATTGAAGCCTGAACAGGCTGCAAAAGAAAACCCTATAAAAATCAGTAATGCTGGTATCCTCATAAAGGTGGGCAAAGTTAATTGATTTAGGCAAAAATGAAAGGAAAAAATCAGGGTGCCAAAAGCGGCTCGTTAAGGATAATATAAAAACCCTCCCGGATGGGAGGGTTTTACAGTTATTAAGCAATTGGTTGTGTTATTTCTTCTTTCTCAGGTTCGGGTGCGGTGCAGGTACTGTGTTAGGACCATCTTCACCGGTACCGTCTTTCAGGTCAACTGTGTTGCCATCACCTTCGCCCTGGCCATATTTGAAGATAAAGCGGTCTTCGCTCACACCTTCTTTTTCTACCAGGTATTTAATAACAGCATTTACCCTGTCCCAGCTTAACTGCTGAGCGGCTTTGCTGCTTTCACCGTATCCGTAAACAGCTACTTTACAAGCTGCATTGTCGCGCATTTTAGCAGCCACACCCGCCAAAACAGCCTGTGCATCTTTGCTCAGTGTTACGGAACGACCTGTAAATGAAACACTTGGTAAATCACCGATACCACAACCGGCTTTTTTCACCATCATGCTATCCATTTTGGCAGCCATTTCTGCGCAGCAGGCCGGAGGTGGGCATTTACCAACACCATCAGCATCTACCGGCTGGCATTGGGTGGGGGTAATCAATTCCTTGTCTTTGCAATCCGGAACACCGTCACCATCTGTATCCTTGCTTACACCGTGGCTGTCAACAGGGCAACCAGCGGGTGTATTGGGCTCATGGTCAAACTGGTCGGTAACGCCATCGCCATCTGCATCATCCAAAACGGGTTTGGGAAGCTTCATGTGACGGGGGGCATTGATTTCATTGTAGGCATAATCAAGCGGGTTGGCCCACCATAAGGGTTCAACTGCTTTTTTACCCAGGTTATAGTTCAATCCAACAGAAAAGAAATTGTAAGAATCGAAATCCCTGGTCTGTGCAGGCACATTTACGCCGGTCGCACCTCCGTTACCGGGTATATAAGTGTTTTCCTGCCATTGCTGTCCGTCCAGCAAGTCGGTTTTAACCGCCGTAAATCTTTCTTCGATGGCCAGGTTAAATTTATTCGACAGTTTAAATGCCATACCCACGCCTATCTGGAAAGAGGGTTTGAAAGATTTGCCGAATAATTTTGGTTGCAGGGGGTCTACTTCCGCATGGGTTTCATACGATTTGTCCATACCTGCTTTCAGTGCTTTTTTGATATCCTTGCGGTTTGAATAGGTACCGGAAGTGATGTTATTGAAGTTAAAGGAACCTGCCGTGCCGTTGTACGGATTGCCGGCAGCGTCTTTCGCATTGATAAATGTATTGTAGATGGTACCGCCGATGCCACCGAATGCATACAGGTTAAACCCTGTTTTTGCCTTGTGGAAACGAACGTTGTTCAGTGTAACAACGCCTTGTAAGCTAAGATCCTGAACAGTTGTTTTGTAGTTGTAGTAAACCTGGTCAGTAGCGGGGTTATAACCTGCGGCAATCCAGGCCGGATCACGGCTGAAGCCCTTGGAAGCACTGAAATTCAGACCCCTGGCCCTGTTCCAGGTGTATTCGGCGCGCAAAGAGAAAATATAGCCAAGCGCCTTGCGTACGTGGATGCCAAAGCCGCCGGTGGGGAAGATAGAGCGAACATCGCCGGCCACGCTTGAAATCCCGCCCTTAACACCTATTTCCCATTGGTTGCGTGGTTTTGCAGGAAAAGGGTAAGCGTTATTTAAAAATTCATTGTGCTGGGGTTGCCTGGAGGCTGGTATCAGAGAGGAATCCTTAACATCATAGCCTGTTTGCGCCTGCGCAAACGAAGCAGATGCAAGTAGGCATAGGATGCCCGATAAAAAAACATTCTTTTTGCTTGCCATAACTGAATTTTATGAAGATTTAATACGAATACAAATACCAATTGCTCGTGCAAAAATATCATTTAGTTAAAATATACCAAATTTTTTTCGCAAATGAACAATGTGCATGTAATTGCATTTCATAGTTTTGAGACAATAACCACCCCAAATAAGTTGCACAATCGGAATTTAAAACCCGAATATTGTAATTTGCCGGTTCTATACGCAAAATGAAATTTCCACCGCCCGTTATAGCGCCCGAATTAGAAATCTTTGAAAAAGTGTTCAAAGACTCTGTCAAAAGCCATGTTTCCCTACTGGATACCATTATGCGCTATGTGGTTAAGCGAAAAGGCAAACAGCTGCGACCCATGTTTGTATTGCTGTCTGCCAAGCTAACCGGCACCATTACTGAGCAGACCTACCGGGCAGCCTCTTTGGTAGAACTGCTGCATACCGCTACACTGGTGCACGATGATGTGGTTGACGAATCCTATGAGCGCCGGGGCTTCTTCTCTATCAATGCACTCTGGAAAAACAAGGTGGCCGTACTGGTGGGCGATTACCTGCTTTCCAAAGGACTCCTCCTGTCGCTCGACAATAACGACTTTGAAATATTAAAAATCCTGTCTGCCGCCGTTAAGCAGATGAGTGAAGGCGAGCTGTTACAAATTGAAAAAGCAAGAAACCTGAACCTGAAAGAAGATATTTATTTCGAGATCATCAAGAACAAAACGGCTTCGCTGCTGGCCTCTTCCTGTGCAGCCGGCGCTTATTCAACCTGCCAGGATGCAGGTATCACGGAGCGCATGCGGCAATTTGGTGAATGGGTAGGCATTGCCTTTCAGATTAAGGACGATCTTTTTGATTATGGCAATGAAGAAGTTGGCAAACCCACCGGCAACGATATCCGGGAAAAAAAACTGACTTTACCGTTGATTTACACACTGTCCCATTGCAGTACAAGTCAGAAAAAAGA
>CAXTMV010000047.1:9622-26405 GCA_964245425.1 uncultured Flavihumibacter sp.
CTTATTTACATCATCAAAAACGAAAACCGCCGCAAGGAAAAAGTGAACCAGGTAATTGAAGTAGTAAAAAAGAGCGGAGGTATAGCTTACAGCCAGCAAAAAATGGAAGAATACCGCGACAAGGCATTGGACCTGCTGCATGAATTTGCAGATTCTGCCGTACGGCAATCGCTGGAAGAATTGGTCAGGTATACTACCGACAGAAAATACTGATGCCGTCTTACGAAGAACCTTATCCTTATGCAGAAAAGATGGAAATTACCGGCTGCTCCCCAGGAAGCCGCGCAGCAGCTGCAGCAATCGCTGAAAATCAGCCCGGTTATCTGTAAAATACTGGTGCAGCGGGGGATAATCTCTTTCGATGCAGCCAAAGATTATTTCCGGCCCCGGTTAGATCAGCTACACAGCCCCTGGCTGATGAAAGATATGCGCAAAGCCGTTGACAAAATTCTCGATAGCATTGCCACAAAAGAAAAAATACTGGTCTTCGGCGACTACGACGTAGACGGCACTACTGCCGTTGCCTGTATGTACCAGTTCCTGCAAAAAATCTACCTGCCCGAAAAAATAGATTTTTACATCCCCCATCGTTACCACGAAGGCTATGGTGTTTCAAAAAAAGGGATTGACTATGCAAAAGAAAATAATTTCAACCTGATCATTTCACTTGATTGCGGTATAAAATCTGCTGATCTTATCAGCTATGCAAAAGATCTGGGCATCGATTTTATTGTTTGTGACCACCACCTGCCCGAAAAGATATTACCGCCGGCCATCGCCATCCTTAACCCAAAACAAACAGGCTGCGGTTATCCATATAAGGAATTGTGCGGATGTGGCGTGGGTTTTAAACTGATAACGGCCCTTGCACAACAGCTCGGCCTGCCTGCGGCAACCTGCTACGATTACCTTGACCTGGTAGCCACGGCCATTGCCGCTGATATAGTGCCGATGACGGGAGAAAACCGCCTGCTCGCTTTTCACGGCATGAAAAAAGTAAATGAAAATCCCTGCAACGGCATCCGTGCGCTGATGCAGCTAAGCGGTTTCAAAAGCCCCGTCATGCACATCACCAACCTGGTATTTGTAATTGCTCCCCGGGTAAATGCCGCGGGCCGTATGGATGACGCCCGGAAAGCAGTTTTGCTATTTATAGAAAAAGATTATACCCAAGCACTGGAATATGCAGAAATGCTGCACAATGATAACAGCGAGCGGAAAGAAGCAGACAGCAGCATTACCGAAGAAGCCCTGGCACTGATACAAAAAGATACGGTGATGATTAACCGTAAATCTACCGTAGTGTTTCAACCGCATTGGCACAAAGGTGTAGTGGGCATTGTAGCATCGCGGCTGATTGAAACCTATTACCGGCCAACCGTGGTGCTTACCCAAAGCGGTGAACTGGTAGCCGGCAGCGCCCGCAGTGTACCCGGTTTTAACCTCTACGAAGCCATTTATGCCTGCCGGGATCATTTGCTCGGCTATGGCGGTCATTTTGCCGCAGCTGGCATGACCTTATTGCCCGGGCAGGTAGAGTTGTTCAGCCGCAAATTTGAAGAAGTGATTGCCGCCACCATTCCAGATCATTTGCTGGTACCCGAAATTACCGTAGACGCTGAAATCAGTTTTACAGATATCAACCAGGTGCTGTACAATATCATTCAGCAGATGGAACCCTTTGGCCCGGATAACCTGCGGCCTGTTTTTATTGCCCGCGGATTAACAGACAATGGCTGGTCGAAAATTGTAAAGGATGCGCACATCAAATTCTCGCTGCGCCAGGGCAATATTGTATTCAGTGGCATTGGGTTTGGCATGGCTGATAAATTTCAGCTGCTGCAGTTACAACAACCGGTAGACGTATTATTTACCCTTGATGAAAATGAATGGAACGGGCAAACCTCCCTTCAGTTAAAAGTGATTGATTTCCGGCTGCAGGGCAGTTACTGAGGCTGGCGACCTGTAAAAAATATCGCACAGCGCTAATAGGGAAAAAAGTTTGCTGCGATTCTTCTTTGCTCTGTTAGGGCTGTGCGACTATTTTTCTATTCTTTGAAAGAAGGACACCATGATTGCTTACGGCTGCCATCGTACTGGCTGTAAAAACCCTGGTTGATAATGGAGAATTCTATAGCGCCCCTGGCGCTGTTGTAGTTGCTGAGTGTTGAAATGGTAACGTCGTAGGTGAAGTTAATGCGCAGCATCTTCCATTGAAAACCCAGCATGGGTATAACGGCATCGCCTGCCCGATAATAGATGCCACCTATCAACTGTATATCGCCATCGCCGCTCAAGTTGTAATCGGCATTCAGTCCGCCTACCAGTTCGTGCGCATCTGCCTGGTTGGTGTAATAAGCCATTGGGTTGATGATTACCTGGTCATTCACCTTAAAACTGCCATTTAAAAACCCGATGTAACGCGGGGCCAGCCGGTTATCGAACCCAGGTTCATCGTCAAAAAAACTCTCGCGGGGCCGGTTTAAATGCTGCACCGAAAAACCGGCGTTCATATAAATTTTATTGGAAGGAAAAAACGCATAGTTAAGACCGGCCTGCAGGTCCAGGTAATTAATGGCCGTGGTGTTATATACTGCCGAAGTAGGAACGCCTGCTTCAAAAAAGCCGGTGGCCAGGTTAAACTGGTCGGGTAATTTCAGCTGGGAAGGGTCTACCCTTTTATTGGCCCAGCCCATATTGAACCCGGCTGTCACCAGGCTTCCCAGGCCAATCTGCTGGTGATAGGCCAGCGAGCCATAGATTTTTGTAGAGGTAAGATTACCGCTGCCCGCCACATCCCTTAAAATAACACCGCCCACGCCCAGCCAGCCATTGTCTATCCGGTCGCGCAACACCTGCGCATCGCCCCAGATGCTCATTGTTTTATAGGGAGCGCTCAATACATTCACCCATTGGCTGCGGTAATTGGCGCCAATCCGGTAGTCTGCATCAGGAATAAAACCCGTATTGGCAGGGTTGGTGGTTAATGGAGAATTAAAGAATTGCGAGAAATGCAAATCCTGCGCCGCAACAAAAAAAGAGGTGCCCAGCAGCAGGCAGATCAATGCAGCTTTCTGGTATATTCCTGCCAAAGAAACAATATCCACCTGCAGCCTTCTGTGCTCACTCATTGTTTGATCTTTAGATGTCAATAAATTTATCGGCCCGGCCCTGGTCATAATTGCCGGCATCACCTGCTCCCTATCTTAATAACGTAATATCGCCTTTCTTAGTTGCCCTTGTGCCGTCGGTAAACGATACTTCCAGTGTATAGGCGTATACATCCATTGGCTGTATCACCCCTTTGTACCGGCCGTTCCAGCCAACACTGGGGCTATCGCTTTCAAAAACCAGGTTGCCCACCCGGTTATAAATACGCCATTTCATTTTTCCGATTCCAAAGCCCCTTACATATATGACGCTGTTTATAGAATTGCTTTGCGGCGTAAACGCATTGGGCAGATCCAGCCTGGGCACCACAATAGCCACTACCGAAGCCTGGGCGGTATCCACGCATCCCGCATCGTTATAGGCCAGCAACGATACCTGGAAGGTGCCGGCGGTATTATATAAATGATCGATATTTCCCCTGCTGATGGTTGCCAGCGTATCCCCATCGCCAAAAAGCCATTTGAAATGCGTGGCATCAGGAGAAGAAGTGTTGGTGAACGTATAAGGGAAGTTTTCCTGCGGTGTTACCGGTGAGAAGGTAAATGACGCTGTGGGTTTAATAGACATACTGATGCTGACCGTAACAGAATCGATTTTGTTACAGGTAGAAGTATCCGTAGCTACCAGCTTTACCTGGAAGGTACCGGGCGTTGTATAAAGATGTGTAACCGTGGCGCTGTTATTAATCAGGATGGTACCATCGCCAAAATCCCATAAAAAGCTTTGGCCGGCCAGGGAGGTATTGTTGAACACCGCGGTGTACGGCACACAACCGATGGCAGGTGTTTCAAACTGTGCTTTCACCAGCGGCGCCACGCGCAGCGTATCTGCCAGCGAATCCGGCGAGTTACAATAACTGGTATCTGGTAAAACAAGCCTGACTATATAGGTACCTGCCGCCGTAAAACTATGGGTAATGGCACCCGGCCCGGAAACTACCCTCGGCGTACCGTCACCAAAGTCCCAGACAAAAGACTGGTTGGTAAACGGAGCAGCTGTAGGCGACAGCGTTGATGTATTTGTGAACTGGTAAGACAGCGACTGGCAGGGCAGCAGTTTTGCCGCCGTAAAATTCAGGTAAGCTTCATTGTTCCTTACCCGCACATGTATATAAACCGTATCCCGGATATTACAGGTGGTTGAATCTATACCCACCAGCATCACTTCGTAAGTACCCACCTGGTAATAGGTATGGTTAATACTGAAGTTTTTTGTGGGTACCGTAGCAGAGCCATCGCCAAAATTCCATTCGTAGCTGCTGGCATTCCTTACTGTGTCCCTGAACTGAACGGTCAACGGCACACAGCCGGAGGTATCAAAAGTAGAATTGATATAGGCTTTCACACCGGCGCCCACCCCGGCAAAATTAAAGGCAATTTTTACGACGCCCAGGTTACAACCGCGGTCGCCGGCGCCATTGGCTGGCGACACCACACCGGGTGTGGTGGGATAAGGCGGATTCGGCGGCCCATAAGAATTGCCTTCGCAGTTAGCACAGATGGCCTGGTAAATGACCCCCTGCTGATCGTATCGGCTGGTACCGCCATCCACATGCTCGCCAAAACCGCTGGCTCCTACACCCCCCTGGCCAAAGAAGGATCCGTATAACTGGGAAGCCGCATCCTTCCGCATCACCAGGAAATAGAAATCCATATTATCGGTCACTGATTTTATAGCACCCGGGGTAATGGTCATACCGGTTACCCCCGACTGACCGAATACATCCTGTGAGTTGGGAAAAGGAAAGCCGCCCCAACCCGAAACATATACATTTTCGCAGCGGTCTACCAGGAAGGCAATGGGAGAAATATTGGGCATTGAAGACCCGTTGCCAAAGACTGTTGAGTATACAAAATCAGACAGGTCTGGCTTTAGTTTGCAGATAAACTGTTTTGATTTGGGATTACTGAAAGCCGCATTCACCACGGGCCATGCATCGCTTTCTGTAATACCCATTACATAAGGATAGCCGAGCTTGTCGAACTTCAGACCGTAAATGGCATCATAGCTGGGTGTTCCAAGATAGGTGGTGCGGATGATGCCGCTGCCGTCGTTGGCAATCTCGGAAATAAAACCATCTGCATAATCGCTGTTGTGTGCCGGTTGTTTTACACCGGTGGTACTGCCGGGAAAATCGGTGCTGGAAGTAGTACCCGCCACATAAAGATTGCCTGTCAGCGGGCTGATGTCCATTACAAAAACACCGTCATCGCCGGTGCCACCCAGGTAGCTGCTGAAAATGATCTGGTTGCAGGAAGGGTTGAGTTTAAGGATGACACCATCCTGCGCCCCGGCGAGTTTATTCTGAAAAGGTTTAACCAGGGGGAAATCGGATGACTGGGTTTGAGTGGCGACGTAGATATTATTGGCGCCATCCAATATTACTTCTCCTCTTGAATCGGCTCCATAGAACCGGAGTGTCCGTATTTTTTTGGGTGAATTGCTGTTGCCGCGCTGATCCTGGATATTGGCGGCATCGAGGCCACCTCCCCCAATGCGCAGGGCACCGATGATGGATTTACCGTCTGCGCTCAGCTTGGCTACGAAGAGATCGCCGCTGCCCAGATTGCCCACCGTATCTTTCGGAAAATTACTGGAATAAGTACGGCCCATCATCACCAGGTTGGCCTGGGCATCTGAGATCATGCTTAATGGATAATCGTTGCCATCGCCGCCCAAGAAGGTGCTGTATATGCGCGTACTGCCATCGGCGCTGAACCGGGTAAGGCCAATATCCCAGGTGGCGCCACCCGGGCTGGATTGTATGGCACCGGAGGTAACCGGGTAACCATTCTGCTGCACAATGCCGGCACCAAACAGGCTGCCATCGGGGCCGGGCGTAGCAGTAAAGCCCCAGTTATCCGTTCTGCTTCCGCTGAAAGTGGAGAATATCAAAGTCGGATCTATTATCAGCGGAATATTTTTTGCGTAGGCTTTTATTTTAAACCGGACGGAATTGTTATTAATAATTTCGTACCGCACATTTACATCTGTTTTGCCATTCACCTTATCAAACTGGTAACTGTAAGGAGCCAGTTCACTGGCTTCTCCAACAGAGGTTTTTATATACAGTTGGTTGTTCCGGATAGACAGCTTGTCGGCCCCTTCATATTTCATCACAATATCTTCTGTGTTGGCGCCGGGGCTTACCACTATATCGTATTTGAGGGTGCCGTTTTCCGCGTAATAACGGACATCAATACCTGGGTACATATTTTTATAGGTAACCCCCTTAAAGATTCTGCAGCCCCCCACCCAGGCGGCAGGATCTTTGCCCAAAAAATAATTGTTGTACGATTCCTGCATTTTTTCCGGAATGATCTGTACATCGCTGGCTGCCCCAACAAAACTTACCCGGTAAGCATGAGAATGCAGTACAATGGGGTTGCCGGTGGCCGGCGCAGGGATGGCGGTGGCAGTCCGCTGGTTACCGCTGGTACCCGCTGTTTTTTTAACGATATCAATAAGGCCGCCACCACTGCCGTTTCCACCGCCATGGCCCTCGTTGTGTATTTTCTTCAGGTCTTCCGTATTGTTCAGCAGCACTGTAAACCCCTGCTTTTCCAGGAAAAAAGAACCGATGCCAATATCGCCCATAAAGGTAACATGGCTGTTCCACTGGCCTTTGTTTTCAATAAAATCAAAATTGCTTTGCTGCGCGGCAGCACGGAGGGTTATGAGGCAAAGCAGGATAAAAAATATAGGCTGATGTGTCTTCAAAGTATAGCTAAATTTAGCAAATTTAATCTTCATTTATCCGGAAATCTTGCTGTTGATGGAACTGCCTTCTTACTTATACATGTCTGGATCTGAGTGCTTAGTGCAGGGATACCCCATTGGTGTATCCTAGGAAATCTTACTCCAGGCCGTTTTACCTTTTTGCGATTGCAGGTAGCTTTTGAGCTGCAAATTTTCAGCCGAAATCAGTTCCGGGTCAGTGTCCAGCACACGCGCGGCTATTTCCTTGGAAATTTCCAGCAACTGCCTGTCCTGTATAATATTGGCTAATTTAAAATTCAGTACACCGCTCTGGCGGGTGCCTTCAATATCACCGGGCCCCCTCAGTTCCAGATCTTTCTCGGCAATCTTAAAACCGTCGTTGGTAGAGCACATGATCTTAATACGTTCCCGCGCCTCATTGGTTGGTTTTATGCCTGTTAATAAGATGCAAAAACTCTTGTCTGCACCGCGCCCCACCCTGCCTCTTAGCTGGTGCAATTGCGAGAGTCCGAATTTCTCCGCACTTTCAATCATCATTACGGAAGCATTCGGCACATTTACGCCTACTTCAATCACCGTAGTGGCTACCATTATTTGCGTGTCGGCCTTTACAAACCGGTCCATATTTGTTTTCTTCACATCTGCTTTCTGTTGCCCGTGCACCATGCTGATCCAGTACCTGGGTTCGGGGAAAAAGGCTTTCACATTTTCATACCCCCGCATCAGGTTCTCAAAATCCATTTTCTCCGATTCTTCAATCAATGGAAAAACAATATAAGCCTGCCTGCCCAGCGCAATTTCGGCCTTTATAAAATCCATCACTTTTGTGCGGTCATACTCATAACGATGTGCGGTGGTGATGGGTTTGCGACCGGGCGGCAACTCGTCTATAACGCTGTAATCCAGATCTCCGTATGCCGTCATGGCCAATGTTCTTGGGATGGGGGTGGCTGTCATCACCAGCACATGGGGAGGTATCACTGCTTTGCGCCACATTTTTGCCCGTTGCTCAACCCCGAACCGGTGCTGCTCATCTACAATAACCAATCCCAGGTTGTTGAATTGCACCACCTCTTCAATAACGGCATGGGTACCGATTAAAATATGCAGTTCGCCATTGGCCAGCTGCGCAATTATCTTATTCCGGGCTGCTTTTTTTGTTGAGCCCGTGAGCAAATGAACCGTCACCGGCATATCTTTCAATAGCTCTGTTACATTACTGAAATGCTGCGTGGCTAGTATTTCGGTAGGTGCCATTAAACAACTCTGGTAGCCGTTATCTGCCGCCAGCAGCATGCACAACAGGGCTACAATTGTTTTGCCGCTGCCTACATCGCCCTGCAGCAGGCGGTTCATCTGCTTGCCCCCGGCGGTATCGGTTCTTATTTCCTTGATAACCCGTTTCTGTGCACCGGTCAGCTCAAACGGCAGGTATTGTTTGTAAAAAGTATTGAAGAAATCGCCTACCTGGCTAAAAACAGCTCCTTTTGAATACCGGTGGCGCTGTGCCTTTATCAGGCGCATTCTTACCTGCGCCAGGAAAAACTCTTCCAGCTTCAGGCGTTTTACCGCCGATTCATATTGAGCCACAGATACAGGAAAATGAATCTGGCGGAAGGCTTCGGCCCTTGGCATCAGCTGCAAGCTTTGCAGGATGGGTACCGGAAGGTTCTCCGGCATATCCTTTTCGTGCAACAGTGCCAGCAGGGTCTGGCTTAATTTACCCAGCTGCCGGCCACCTAGGCCCCTTGCCTTCAATTTTTCTGTGGTGGGATAGACCGGCTCCAGAAAGCCTTTGCCAGCTGCCTGTTCGCGCGAAAAAGGTTCGGTCTCCGGGTGACTTATCTGCGGTATCCCCTGGAAAAAACCAGTTCGCCCAAAAACCAGGTAATCAAAACCCGTTTGCAGTGTTTTCTGTACCCAGCTAATGCCCTGGAACCATACCAGGTCTATTACACCACTGCTGTCTCTGAGCCTGGCCACCAGGCGGCGGCTCCTGTTTTCGCCGAGTATTTCCATGCTCACCAGTTTACCAGCCACCTGTATGTATTCTGTCTGGGCATTGATCTCCCTGATAAAACTGATGGTTGTTTTGTCGATGTGCCGGTTCGGGAAATGCTCCAGCAGGTCGCCAAAAGTAAAAATACCCAGTTCTTTTTTTAGCAGGTCTGCGCGTTGCGGCCCTACTCCTTTCAGGTATTCTATCGGACTGTCTAATATGGTGTTACTGTTGCTGATGTGGCTATTTTAAAACAAAAATAAGGGCTGCGGGCCGGATCTTTTCCGGTTGCGGCCGGCGCTGCTTTGATATACCGGCAGATACCCTTAGTTTTGGCGCAAACCCTTCTGATACCATATGCGACCGATAGCTATACCGGCCAATATAAACGAACACAATCAACCCAATGCTGCCCTGCAGGCGAAGCTGGCGAATATCCGTTCCGGTTTTCAACAGTTGTTGCACGGAACACCCGAAGTAAGCGTGGTAATGCCGGCCTATAATGAAGAGGAATCCATCCTGAAAACATTGTCCTGTCTTTCACAATCGGTAACGCGGCGTTCTGTGGAAGTAATCGTGGTAAACAATAATTCAAAAGACAATACGGCAGCAATTGTAGACAGCACGGGCGCACGTTGTGTGCTGGAAACCAAACAGGGTATTACACCCGCCCGCAATGCCGGACTGGCCGCAGCGAGAGGAAAATACATCATCAATGCAGACGCAGACACGCTTTACCCGCCAGACTGGATAGAAGAAATGGTAAAGCCGCTCGACAGCGACCATATAACGTCTGTGTATGGCCGCTTTTCTTTTATACCTACCGCCGGCACACCGCGCTTTACTTATTTTTTATATGAATATGCAGCTGATTTCATGCGTTGGTTCAATAAAAAATTCAGGGAAGAGGCCGTAAATGCCTACGGATTTAATTCTGCGTTTAAAAAAGAACAAGGTTTACAGGTGGATGGCTTTAACCATCCGCCGGGCGCCAATGAAGACGGATGGCTGGCCCTGAAACTGCGCGAGAAAGGATTTGGCAAGCTTTATTATGTAACCAGCCGAAAGGCACTCGTATGGACAACCGACCGGCGGATACAGCAGGATGGCGGATTGCTGAAAGGCTTTATTAAGCGAATCAAACGCATCGTAACAAAAAAAGGCGAACTGCGCACCGATCTGTAAGCCTCTATTGAATGTGCAGGCATAGCAAGCGCTATGATCACTTATGGTTGATTATGTGCTGAAAAAATATCGCCAGTTATTGTTATTTAGCAACTGTTTTCTTCACATATACTTCTACCCAGGCCTGCAAAGACGGTTTACGGGGCGCGGTAAAAACATCTACCCGATCATAATATTGCAGCAGGCTGTCGCGCACCTGGAAAGGATAAAAATTATTGAGGTAAGGAATGTATTCAAACAGCACGAGGTCATAATAATTGTTCTTAATCCTATCGCAGAACATATCTGTCTGCTGCTGAAACATGCCCACGCCTTTGTGAAACCAGAGCGGGTACTCCGGGCTTTTTTCAAGGCTGAAATTCATTTCATAGGCCAGGGGCGTTAGTTCGGTCATGTTCAGCACTTTCAGATTAGGGTGGTTTTTTACCAGGTCCATATTCATCAGCTTCTCAATGCCATCTGCGGTGGGGCCGGGCAGCAGCATCTTATGAAAAGAACGGAGGCTGGTGGTACGCCATTGATCCATCGGCACATCAGTAGTATCTGGTTTTTGGATCAGGTAGGTTTTTTTGTTTACGATGCCGTCTGTGCTGGCCAGGGCAGGTTCCGGCTTTACAATGTATTTGGCCAGGTATTTCCAGTAGGCATTGCTCCACCAGAGCAACATACCCAGGCAGGCAATGGCAATCGTTTTAAAAGACAGGAAATCGATGGGCAGGTAATCGGCAAGCAGTGCCAGGATAAAAGCGATGGCAAAGCTGTGAAAGAAGATATTATTATCGGCCGGAATATAACTGGTGGTTTGAAAAATGGTGGCTTCTGCCAGTATACCCAGCGTAAGCAGGGTAAAGATCATCTCCGGCTTATTATTCCAGAATTGTTTAAAGGATTTTATCCGCGCCAGCAACAGCAATAATATAACAAAAAGATAAAACCGGATCCACGGCGAATTATTAAAGAAATCTTCGGCAATATCGCCAATGGATATGCGCGAAATATGCGGCGGCTGGCCATGGTTGAACCAGTAACCAAATTTATATTTCAGCAAGGGAACTATCATTATACAGCCGGTAGCCAGCACACCCACCAAAAAAACCAGCGGCTGTTTCCAGTCTTTTTCTGCATAGGCATTGTAAAGCACCAATGCCAGGCAGATTAAAACAGCCATCGCACCGGCATCCTGCTTGGTAAAAAAAGAAAAGAAGGCGAACACGCCACTCAGCAGCAGCCATGCATAGCGCCAGGGCCTGCCATTGCTAAAAACAAACCGCATCAGCAGCGCCAATGCCACCAGTTCATACACAATCACCGTATGGTTGTACCAGGGCCAGTAGTTCAGGAAAGAATAGGAAAGAATGAATAAAAGGATCGATAAAAAACGGATGCCGGGGTTTACCGACAGGCTTTTTAAGATGGAGCGAAAAGACAAACCCGAAACAATATTCAGGAAGACCTGCGCTTTTACCAGGCTCATCATATAAGGCCCAAAAATCTTGAAGAACAAACCCGGCACTACCCAATACATATAGCCCAACGGTATGCCAAAGTCGCGGTAAGGCACCTGCCCCTGGTAAAGGCGGTAAGCACCTTCGTAAGAAAGAAAAATATTGATCCGGTAGGGGAATTTGCCAAAAAGCGGAAAGAATGCGAGCAAAACGATCAAAACAATCTCGGCGGCAGCCAGTAATTTCTTCATTGCGGTTACAATTTCGCTCCTAAAATAGCAAACCATCCCCATCCTGCAAAGTGGTATTGTACAGGTTACATTTATAGAGTATCTTGGCGGCCGATCAACCGATACAAAATGCCCCCGTATATTAAAATGTTAAGACCAAAAGACTGGGCTAAAAACCTTTTTTTACTGTTGCCGGTATTTTTTGGCGGAAAAATATTTGACATCTATAAAATGGAGCATTTGCTGCCCGCATTTTTTGCTTTCTGTTTTGTTGCCAGCACCGTATACATCATCAATGATTACCGCGATCGGGAAGATGATAAAAAACATCCAAAAAAACGATTGCGGCCGCTGGCATCGGGACAGGTAAAGCCGCAGGCCGCCCTGGGGATTGCCGGCTGCCTGATTATTGCCGGTTTCTTACTGGCCTGGTATGCAGATCCGAAGCATCGTTTCATTTCCATCCTGGGGTTTTATTTTTTGATGAATATGGGTTATTCCCTCGGCCTGAAAAATATTCCCATTCTTGATATCCTGATCGTGGCCATCGGCTTTTCGCTGCGGGTAAAAGCGGGTGGTTATGTAGCTAATATTGATGTATCCGTATGGTTGAACCTGATGGTTCTGCTGCTGGCCCTCTTTATGGCCATCGGCAAAAGACGCGATGACATCATTTTAAAAATGGAAACCGGTTTTGATATGCGCAAAGCGGTAAAAGGATACAATGTTGAATTTTTAAATACGATGTTATCGCTGTTCAGCGCAATCATTATCATGACCTATATCATGTATTGTGTCTCGCCCGTTACCGTTGGGCATACCGGCACTTACCACCTTTATTATACCGCTATCTTTGTAATTGCAGGGCTGATGCGTTACCTGCAGATTACGCTGGTACATAACCAGGCAGGCTCGCCTACAGACGTGCTGTATAAAGACCGGTTTATACAGATTACCTTGTTTCTATGGATAGCCAGTTTCTGCGGATTGCTCTACTGGAAAAACAATACTATTTTTCCCTGACCGGGATAGGCCATTTACACTATTTTATAAAGCAGGATCCATAAACAACCCCCATATTTTACATGCCAACCGTATTAATATTAGGCGCTTCGTCAGACATGGCCATTGCCACGGCAAGAACCTTTGCCAGGAACAAGTACAGCATTCAGCTGGCCGCCAGGAATGCAGACCGGCTGACCCCCCTTAAAACGGATATTGAATTGAGGCACCAGGTCAGCTGTACGCTGCATAATTTTGATGCTTTGCAGTACGATACGCATACCGCTTTTTTTCAGCAACTTTCCCCTGCGCCCGATGTAACCGTTTGTGTATTTGGTGTAATGGAAGATGAAGATCTGGCCTTTAACAATTGGTCTGTTACCGAAAGAATGATCAACAGTAATTATACCGGCGTTGTTTCTATTCTGAATGTGGTGGCAGCCCATTACCAATCGCAAAAAAAAGGCTGTATTGCCGGCATCAGTTCGGTGGCCGGCGAAAGAGGCCGCCAGAGTAAACTTATTTATGGCAGCAGCAAGGCAGCACTAACGGCCTACCTGGATGGCCTTCGGAATAAATTGTTCAAAGACAATGTGCATGTGGTAACGGTGAAACCCGGTTTCGTATACACAAAAATGACTGAAAGCCTGACCCTGCCCGCCCCGTTAACGGCAAAACCGGAAGAAGTGGGTGATGCTGTTTTTAAAGCGGTGCAAAAAAAGAAAAATACGGTCTATGTAAAGTGGATGTGGAAATGGATCATGTTGATAATAAAATGCATTCCTGAATTTCAGTTTAAAAAAATGAAACTGTGAAGAAACGCATTGCTTTTTTTGACTTTGACGGAACCCTTACCACGCAGGACAGTTTGCTGGAGATCATTAAATTTTACCGGGGTACCACCCGGTTTTACCTGGGCTTTGCGCTGAATGCTCCGTTTCTGTTGGCCTATAAAGCGGGGATTATTTCTAACCAGGCTGCCAAGGAAAGGATATTAAAGCATTTTTTTGGTGGATTGCCGCTGGATTCGTTTCAGCAACGCTGCAATGAATTTGCCCGGATCCGCCTCCCCGGCTTGTTGCGGCCCAAGGCCCTGCAGGAAATACAAAAACTGAAAGCAGCCGGTACTGATATTGTAGTGGTATCTGCCTCCGCAGAAAACTGGATAAGCGCATGGTGCCGCGAAAATGACCTGCAACTGGCCGGCACCCGCCTGGCAGTGGCAAATGGCGTGTTAACAGGGCGCATTGATGGAATGAATTGTTATGGCGAAGAAAAAGTAAACCGCATCCGCCAGCAGTTTGATCTGTCTGGTTACGATGAAATATATTGTTACGGAGACACAAAAGGTGACAAGCCCATGCTGGAGCTTGCCACCTTTTCATTTTATAAACCTTTTCGCTGATTACTGTTTCATAACCCGGTTGGTCAGTTTGTACGCATCTCCTATTTTCACTTCCACCATGTAAAGGCCGGATGAAAGCCCATTCATATCAACCACGGCATTCATTATATTCTCTGTTTTTGTAATGGTCTGGTGACGAAGGGTGCGGCCGGTCAATTCATATACCACAATGGAACCCGTACCTTTTACATCGTTATTAATGATAACAGACAGGTTGTCTTTAAGCGGGTTGGGAAACATCTGCGCAGCTGCCTGCCGGCTGTTATTGCTTACCAGCACTACGGCTGAATAGTTGGTATGTCCATCTTTGTCAACCTGGCGTAACCGGTAATAGGCATTGCCTGCAGCGGCATTTGCATCGGTGTACGTATAATCTTTTGCGGTGCTGCTGGTACCCGCACCGGCCACCCTGCCAATACCGGCAAAACTGCTGCCATCCGTGCTTCTTTCTACTGCAAAATAATCGTTGTTCTGTTCGCTGGCGGTGCCCCATGATAAGACGTTACCTGTTCCGGCTTTCTGTGCCCTGAAATACGAAAACGTTACTGGCAGCAATGTGCTAACCGTTACACCGGTAATAGCGGAATTGGAAGCCCCTACCACATCTGTTACGGTTAACTGAAAGGTGTAAGAAGCGCCCTGCACCATATTGTTTACGATGGCTGTAGGCGAGGCTGCGTTAACAAGCGTTGCCGCCGGGCCGCTTACCTGCTGCCAGCTATACGTAGTGATTAAACCGTTCGGAGAATAGGAACCGGCTGAATTTAATATGGTAGAAGTGGTAGTAATCACCTGCGGCAGGCCGGGGTCTGCAACCGGTAAGGTAGCGCGGCTTTTACTCAGGAACCATTCATACAGATTCGGGTTGGCGGTAAAACTGCCGCCGCCGCTAACGGTCCGGGTAATATGCCCGGTGTCATACGCATTGATCCAGGCGCCGGCGTGGTTACCACTCTGGTAGTAGGTGAACTTGGCAGCCGGGGTCATGCCGGTGCACCAGCTCAATAATATTTCTGCGTGCTGGGTAGCGCCTACACCAACTGTACCATCATCCATCGAATGAAAAGCCCATACCGGCAAATGATTGGCGGCAATGGTGGCGCACATATTACCATCTGTTTCTTCCTGCGTGCCACAAACCGGTGCTGCTGCGGCAATGGTACCGTCGAAACCATCTACTGTTTCCGTGAGCGCGCGCCAGATACCACCGCCGCCGAGGCTCAACCCGGTTATATAGATGCGGTTGGTATCGATCTGTAAATTCGCTTTCGCGTATTTGATCATTTCTTTTACATAAAACGGCGGCCATGAACCGTACTGCGTACTCAACTGCGGTGATAATACAACAAAAGACGAAGTAACACCATTAACGGTAAAACGCATCGTGGCGCCATTGGCGCAAAGGTTGGTCACCCCATTGTTGGCTACCCAGCTCACCTGCGAGGGGCTGCCATTGCCACGTTCGCCAATACCGTGCAGCGCAATAATTAAAGGGTGTTTCTGTGAGCCGTAATCAGAAGGTCTGAATTCAAGAAAACCGATAACGCCATCAGGCGAAGCCGGGTAGGCAAAACTTTTTGCCACCTGTTGCGAAAAAGCCGCCAGGCAAAAAGATACCAAACCTGCGGACAGTACCAGTGTTTTAATAATCGTCCTCATAGAATAGGGCAGTTTAAATGATTAAATGGTTTTCAAAAGGGTATTGGATTATTACAGGATGGCTATATTTCACCTGTAGCGCACCATTGCGGCCATTACAATGAAATAATACCATTGCCTGAAAAACGTTATGGCAACCGGCAATTCGTCAGATAATAAAAGGTAATTCTAAGAGGGAACCACTAAGCGGAAACAAACAGCAGAACGGCTTTCATTAGAATATTGGCAAGCGGGATAATCCAACAACTATACCAGAAAAGTTAAAATTTCCCAGACCGGTGGATTTCGGCAATAATCGGCTACTAATACCCGTCAGCCCCGGAAATTTTCCTTTCCCGCCCATGAGAAAACCCCGTTACAGCATGGGTAAAAAAACGCAACTAAGTATTTATAAGTAAGTCCACCGCGTATTTTTTTATGCCGGCTCAAAGATTATACGATACTAACGTATATCAATAATGCAAAAAGAAGATGCTGTATGAAACAGCATCTTCTTTCGACTGAATAGTTATTGAATCAATTATTGTTTTACAAATTTCACTTTGCCAACGGGCTTTCCGTTGTTGTCTCTTATATCGGCAATGTACAAACCTGCGGGTAAGCCGGAAATATCTTTTAATGAGAACGTGTTATTTCCTTTTGATGTTTGCCAGGCATATTTAGCTGTTAAAACACCGCTGGCATTGTACAGGTTGATTGTTTTTGCACCATTGTCTGCACTGTTTAACAGGATGGTTGCATTGCTGCGAACCGGGTTAGGATATATATTTAATGTTCCTGGTATACCGGAGGTGGTTACAGCAGTGAGCCCGCTGGCAGGGGTGGTGGTTGTTCCGGCTTCTCTTAATCCGTGGTAGCAAAGCAGCTGCAGGCCGGTGGTACCGCCTGGGTAGATAGCAAAAGCTGCGTATGTTGGTCCGCCCAATACCGGTGTAAAGGAGAACCAGTTCCAGCCACCATTGTAAGG
>CAXTMV010000048.1:0-13044 GCA_964245425.1 uncultured Flavihumibacter sp.
CTTTAGCAGACAGCTTCCGCATGCCCGTTATTCCGCTTTCTACTGTTGCCAGATCACGTTCATTGAGGGCAGCCACTTCATTGGCATCGGCCCGGTAATTAGTCTGGTTGTGCAGAATTTTCCTGGCCCGCTGCCCCGGTTGTAGCGAATTGTCGAATAACAGCTTGATGATGGGCGCCAGGGTATCGTGCGAAAGACTGACCTGCCTGGTTTTTCCTGATACATCTACCAGCAGGTACGCATTGATGCATTGCTGGATGATGGAATCAATCGTACTTATATGCGCGTATCGTTTCTGAACACTGGCAAAAGAATGCGTATTGGCGGTGCCCAGCGGAGTAGTGTGAAAAAACAATAGGTCGAGCAGGAGACCTGATTGAACCACCGTTTTATCCCATTCTTCTATTTCTACTATTTTACTGTTTACAAAATCAGTCAGCGCAATACCTTCTTTTTTCAACTGGCCATACCGCTCTTTTGTAAAGAGCCGCTGGTTGTTTTCCGGTATCGCTTTATTCCACAAATTAGTTAACAGGATCTGGAGCACCGGTGCTATGGGCGAATCTATATCCGTGCCCAGGTCAACCGCAATCTGGCTATCCAACCCCTCTTCAACGACAATATTGTACTGGTTCTTTGTAGTACTGCCCAGGTTGCTGCCGTTTACAATTTCAATGATGTTATCGCGGGTCAGGGCCTGCAGGTAGTAGGTAGAGAAAGGAACTTTACCTGCATTTACTTCGTTTTCTATTTCTGCATGAAATTCCTTGCGATAGCTCAGCACAAATTTTATATGAAAGGCATGCTGCAAAGTTGTGTGAATAAGACCTATGCCATCCTTCAGTTCGTTGCCGAGCTTCGGAAGGGGTTTCGTAAAACATTCTTCTACCTGGTCAATGATGATGACAACCGGCTTTTCGGCTACGGGCCGGGTTACATCTGCCCTACCCGGCAGGTGCTCATCCGCTTCCGCCAGCAGTTTTTCAATTGTTACTGATAAGCCCAGCTCCGCTATCCGCCTACTGTACAATACCCGGGTGGTCGCTTTTAACCGGGGTACCAGTCCCGCATCCAGTAAAGAAGATTTACCTACGCCTGTCTGGCCGGATAACAATAGCAGTGGGTTGGCCGCTTCATCCAACAAGCGCTGGTACAATTCTTTAATTTCTTTACCCCGGCCCCAGAATATGGTGGCTTCTTCTTTGGTATAGGGTTTCAGGTAAATATAGGGCCAAAATAAGGATTGTGTAGCTCGTCTGCTATCTTCCAACGGCCCGCATCTTCTGTGGCAAGCCAGAGTTGCCATAGAAAGGCAGGCGGGGATTCGAAGGTTTCCTCTTCTGCTTCCCCGCCGGATGGTTTCCGGCTGGTATAACTATTATTGAATTTACTGCCCGTGGCGGCTTTTGCCTGTTTAAACGCGTCATTGATGGAAAAGCCTGCTACCAGCCCGTTGTAAAATACCTGGGCAAACAGCCTGGCCGCCGCATCGGGAACCGCTTTTATACTGGCGATAACGGCCGGTACACCCAATGCCGTTAAATCTGCTGCCTGGCTTTTTGTAGAACAGCCATTCAGGAATACCAGCCGCAGGCTGCTGGTGCCGGCCAGTAGCTGATTGAAAGGTTTCGTGTTGATGCTGGCATCGTTTAATACCAGGGCATAATCGCCGGCATGGCCGCCATAATGAAAGATGCAGGTCCGCATTGCATAGCGGGGATGCTGTAGTGCCTGTACAATGGTTAGTAAATCGGCAGCCGGCCTTTCTATGATTTCGCAGGTAGCCGATCTATCAAACAGGGCCCTGATTTCCTTTTGCTCGTCTATGAGACGGTCCAGGCTATTCCGGGGGTCTGCATAGGCAAACAGTCCAATGGGGAGCAGGCTATTTGTATCTGGCATGGCTGCAGAACAGTCGTTTTTTTTATTTATGGCTGTTGGTAAAACAGCCTGATTATATAAACAAGCAGGCTGTTGCTAGTCTTTGGCATTCCGGATAATAAAACTGGTTACGCTGAATATATTACGGGCCTGCCTTTTTTCTTCGCCGGGTATCACAATCCGGTAAGGACCCTTTCCATTGGGCAGGGGCTGGCCATCCATCGAACTGGCCAGTATGACCATGTGGCCGGAAAACGTTGAATCCAGTTCGCTGACCGAAAACAGTACCTGGTAATTGTCTGCGCCGCGCACCAGCAGGTACTTGGTTAAGTTGTCGCGGTTAAAAGCGGGTTGAATAATACCGGCTGCTTTCAATATATCCATCACCGCTACGCCACTGTATTCGTGGTCCGTTCCGCCCATGTCTTTTTTGTGGATGCTGATTTTACCCATTGCATTCAGCTGCTCGGCGGTAAAATGGATGGGCGCTGGTATATCGCCTTCAATACTGAGCGAACCAGCAGCGGCTTGCGCATAGATGGCAGGCGGTGCAAAAAGGGCAGCGGCAAATAACAGGCGGACAACTATTTTTTTCATAATTAATTTTTGTGCGGGTCAGCAAATCTTTTGTCGGTTATAAAATCGGTATCGGTAAGGGTGCGCAGAAAAAGAATGATATCTTTTTTTTCCTGCTCGTTCAGCGAAAGTTCCCTGCCGTTGAAATTATTGGATATGTTTTGTAATAAGGGACTCAATGCAGGTGTATTAATAATATGGTCGCTATAGTGATCAAGCACTTCTTCCAGTGTTTTAAACCTGCCATCGTGCATGTAGGGGGCTGTTAGCGCTATGTTCCGCAAGCTGGGAACCTTAAACCGGCCACGGTCCATCGGATCGCCTGTTAATTTTTCGCGGCCAATATCGGCAGGCAGGCTGTCCAGTCCATTGTTATGGAAAAGTTCGATAAACATTTTCGGCGTACCATGGCAGCGTCCGCAGTTGGCACCCCGGATATTATTTTTGGGATCGGGTGCGCGCATAAACAAATCCATGCCGTTTTGCTCTGCTGTTGTGAGGGCATAGTCTCCGCGCAGGTATTTATCGTAGGGCGCATTGGCCGAAATAAGGGTTCTTTCAAACTGCGCAATGGCTTTTGCTATCCGCAAAGCAGTGATAGAATCGTTGCCAAAGACCAGCCTGAACAGGGGGGGATAGCTTTTAATGGCGCGTAACTTTTCAATACAGGCCTGTGAAGACTGTCCCATTTCATGCGGATGATTGATAGGAACGGTTACTTGTTGCTCAAGCCCTTTTACCCTTCCATCCCAGAAAAAATAAGTAGACCAGGCAAGGTTTACCAGCGACATGGCATTGCGGTCTGCATGCTGGCCATTGATGCCCTCACTGAAAGGCAATCCATCTGTGAACGCCCGTTTTTGCTGGTGGCAGCTGCCACAGCTTATCTTGTTATTGGCAGACAATGCGGGTTCATAAAAAAGCAGCCGACCCAGGTATACGCCTTCTTTGGTAGTGCTGTTATCGGCAGGTATGTACAGCCTGTTCCCAAAATTCTGCGGATAAATAAGCGGGTAAGGACCTGTTTCAACAACTGGATCCGTTTTTTCTGCTACCGAAAAAAGCAGTAACAGCATGCTTGCAGCCGATAACAAAAACAAAGCTTTCACGATGTTGCGAATGTACCATTTTTATAAACCCGGTTCAGCCATTCTTTCTAACAGGCCGGGCAGCTGGATGCCGGAAAAAGCAGGAAGCTAACCCATCGATGCCCGATACCGGGTATGGGAAAATGATGCGGGTAATATAGTTTTGCATATATGGACAGTAATAAAAAACCGGAAGATCCCCTGTTGCCGGCCATTCGCCCGAAAGGCCAACAGGTTGTTGCCCTGATCATTATTTTGGCAATCCTGTTCTGGATCACGACCTTATTGCCGATCCGGTGCCACCAGGAGCCGGTTTCACAAATGCCCACCTCTATTTATAAAAAAATGAGGATGACCCAACTGGATAGTGCAAGAGCCGCTATCAGGTTACCGGATGGAAAAATAATTTACCTGGACAGTATTGCAGCGGGCACCCTCGCGGTGGTGGGAAATGTTACCATTATCAAAGCGCCGGACGGGCAACTTGTTTTCCAATTGCCCGCAGACCAGAAAGATACCATCATAAATACCAGTGTCAGCAACCCCGCCCACGCAAAACCCCTGGCTATTAAATTAACAGATGGATCGCAGGTGTGGCTGAATGCAAAGAGCAGCCTTGTGTTTCCCAATGCATTTAATAAGGAAAGACGATCTGTTCAGCTGCGCGGCGAAGCTTATTTTGAAACCGTACAGAACGATTCGGCGCTCTTCGAAGTGGGTTTTCCAGCCTCCGTGATCGGCGATTTTCCCGGTAAGATAGAAACACCCGGCGCCCGCTTTAATGTGAGCGCCGAACCCGACCAGGGAGACATTACAACAACCTCCATTGAAGGTTCGTTACGGGTTACCGCGTTTTACAGGGGCAGCCGCAAAATGATCGGAACCGGTGAGCAGGTGCTGATACTGGCAGATACTTCTTCCTATGGTGAAGTAAGAAAGGGTATTGGGCTCCGGCTGATCAGCAAACCGAATCTGCGCCGGATTGTAGCCTGGAAGGAGCAGTAGGAGGCGTAAGCGATAAATTTTGCAGCAACTGCTGCGCAAACGAACCTTAGACCTTACACCCCCGTCTTATTTCTTGTACAGTGCGCTGTCAAAACCGTTTTGCTGTAGTTCCGCTTCAGACATCATCACAATCTGAATATTTAATTGGACGGGCGTGTAAGGTTTGTTGGTGGAATCCTTCGGAACGCTTACAATCTGGTCAACTACATCCATTCCTTTAAATACATACCCAAAGACTGTGTATTTATCGTTGAGCCGGGGCAGCCCCTGTTTGTTCTGAACAATATAAAACTGGCAACCGGCCGATAGCATGGCTTTGTTGTTATCGCGGCCTGCACCCACTGCGCCATAAATATGCCGCAGCGCGGGACTAAACTCCGGTTGCAAAAGATAAGGCGAAGTGCCAAATCCTTCGGGCGTATCCGGGCAGCCGCCCTGTGCTACAAAATCTTTGATGACACGGTTAAAACTGAGGCTGTCCCAGTAATGTTCATTGGCCAGTTTAATAAAGCTGGCTTTGTGCCGGGGTGTTTCATTGTAGAGCCAGATCAATATACGCCCTTTGCTGGTGCTGATCTGCCCGATGGGATAAGTAACATTGTTTTGCGCGGCGGCGCTGCAGGCATTGCCCAGTATCAGCAGGGCCATGCAGAATATCCTGGTCATTGAATGATTGTTTACTGAGTGAATAGCGTAAAGATAGGCGAAGTTGGCAGCGGGCGAGATAAAAAAAACCTGCCGGGAACGGCAGGTTTGGTGATAAACAATTTTAGGTTATGGGTAAGTGGTAGAAAATAGCAAATCGACTGATACTGGATATTGGGTCTTGACAGGGATATTGGAACAGGACTGGTTTTAAAAGGATGTTGGATACCGTGTCAATCAATTGCTGCACCAAAACTATACTTTAAGACAATCGCAGGCAAGGGTGGTTTTAATCGATTTCTAATGATCAGTTTTTATCATACAGCACGTAGATTTACGATAAAAAGAAGAGTAGTTTGCCGTTTCATTATATCGAAATCTAATATATATTTGCAACGGTTTTTCATAGGATATTGGATTTTAAAACGGGGTAGCATTTCTATGCAAGCCCTTTTTTTATGCGTACCCATTACCGCTGTCAGTCCCTGGGTAAATCAACAATATAAGGAATGGTATCCGTCTTCGGGTAAGTAAGCCGCGATAAACGGCTGGTCAGGTGGTAGCTGTCCAATCCCGAACAGGTAACCGTACCGGCTTTTTCCAGATCGATGAATCCATCTGCCTGCACACAATCGGCCGGCACCGACACCAGTTTTATTTCTGCTATCAGTAAGGTAGTGCCATTAATGGCCAGTGTTGTCTGTTCCCGGAATTCAGCAGCAAATTTCACCCGGCTTTCCTTAACGAATGGTGCAGCAATGCCAGGCAGGTAATATTCTTCCAGGCCGGTGGCAGGAAATTCAGAAACAGCGGCGGGGTAGTGTGCAGCACACTGGTGCGCACGGGTATAAAAATCTGCCAGCACATGGTTTACCGTAAACATTTTTGTAGTCAGTATATTTTGAAGGGTATTGCTTTCTGCCGGCACCGGCCTGAAAATAATACCAAAAAGAGGCGGCTCTGCACCGATATGGAAAAACGAACTGAATGGCGCCAGGTTGGTCTCGCCCCGCGCATTCCTGCTGCCAATCAGCAACAGGCTTTTAAAACCGCCCAATGAATTGATAAAGCCATTGCGAAATGGTTTGCTGAAAGCTGCCATGGCAGACGGGTCGTAAATAGGCATAATAGAGTGTTTAATATTTGTATATCAAAAGTTAAACAATGCGACTACAGGATTGTTCACAGTAAAAAGGTTTTTTGAAAACCCATGAGGGCAGTGAGGGAGAATAGGGGGATTTTCGAAATTTATTTTGATATCGCCGCAATATGAACGGGTAATCCGCGTTACATCACGCCTGTCTCAATTTCCATTTTTTATTGCCGCTACCAGTATTGGAAACCACCTGATTTCCTGTATAAAAAGATAACCAATTGCTGACCGAAAAACCAATGCCATGTTAATCGAAAAAAAACCTGTACCTGTGCCAGCCGGCAAAAAGATTAAGCCATCCATGGAGCGCCTGGATTGGGTGCGCTTACCCTCCTTTAAAACAATACCTCCTTTCACAAAACTTGTTTTCAAAAGTTTTCTGTTACCGTTGCAAACCGAGTTCAATACCGGTTACCTGAAAGAACACCGGCATGATCCGCTCTGATATTGCCGTCGCTATTTAACTAATTCCTAAGTCGACTTGTAGATTTCAGCACAAGAGGGCTGCACACCCATTTTCAATTTTCACACTACTACAGGTGCTTACCTGCCCATTTGTTGTTAACACATTAACAACACCCGCCCCGGAAACGAAGCCGGCGGTTTTTACGTATGTAATAATGAAGTGGTTGTTTTAGCAAACAGGTATTGCTAAGTTTCTACACAGAACTGTAGTATGGCAAGTCATTGTTGGCCGGAACCGGTTTAATAAATATCCTGAGGACATTATTATGGAAAAGATCATCAAATCCATCGCTGTTTTACAGCAAAGCCTCCCGGTGAATTTTAATGCTACCAGCAGCAGGCGCCTCGTACGCAGCGTTGCAGAACTGCTGCATTTAATGTCAGCCGCTGAAGAAGAATATCCTGCGGTCGCAACGCTGTCTCACCAGCTGGTGCCTTCACTGGTGCAGCATATTGAAATCAGCGCCGGCAGTAAGACCTGGAAGGCAGCCCGTTTTCATTTTGTGGAAGCAATAAGACAACTAGCCAATATTATAAACCACCTGCTGAAAATACTTCCCCCTGCGCAGGAATTGCCTGCCGGGTGATGGGCCATCTGTTGAAACGGCTGATAAAAACAATGACGGGCCGTTGGGATAAAATATATTTGCAGGCATAAAAGCATGCCGATGAAGAATATATATATACTCCTGCTGGCTATCTTCTCCCCGGGCCCTTGCCTGCTCGCGCAGACCGAAATAAAACTCTATGCAGGTGCTATACCCGGCGAAATTGTTTCCACAGACAGTGTTATCAATAAAGAAAATGTTTTTTCAAAAGTATCCAGGCCTTCACTGACCGTTTACCTGCCCCGTAAAGAACAGGCAACAGGTGCCGCGGTTATTATCTGCCCTGGTGGCGGCTATAGCGTACTGGTATTGCAAACAGAGGGAACTAATATAGCCCTGTATCTACAACAGCATGGCGTAGCCGCTTTTGTGTTAAAATACCGCATGCCTTCCGACGCAATCATGCAGGATAAAAGCATCGGGCCCCTGCAGGATGCACAACAAGCCATACGGCTGGTAAGAAATCGCGCAACTGAATGGGGGGTTGATGCCGGCAGGGTGGGCATCATGGGCTTTTCTGCAGGCGGCCACCTGGCTGCAACCGCTTCCACCCGTTACCCAACAGCCGAACTGCGGCCTGCTTTTTCTTTACTGGTATATCCCGTCATCAGTATGACCGACAGCCTGGGCCACGCCGGTTCCAGGAAGAACCTGCTGGGCAATGCACCTTCCGAAGAAAAAATAAAACTATTTTCCAATGAATACCAGGTTAACGATAATACCCCGCCAGCCTTTCTTATTCATGCCGCAGATGATAGAGTAGTAGACGTTGACAATAGCATTGCTTATTTTGAAGCCCTGCGGCACCACCATGTGCCCGCCGAACTGCATGTTTACCCAAAAGGTAACCATGGCTTTGTGCTGAACATTCCGATAGAAGACTGGATGAATCTTTGTATGAAATGGATGAACAGCAACGGGTGGTTAACTGCCAAATAAAGATCCGCAGGAAATAATTGCAAACCCCCGCGCTGACATCGATCTGTTCGCTGTCAAATCCATGCTGCAAAAGTTTTTGAACCTGAAACAAAACATACGATATGAGAAAACTGGTTCTAATTGCGCATACCTCTCTTGATGGTTATGTAGCCGGTCTGCAGGGAGAATTGACCGGCTTTGCCGCCGGCGATGAAAACCTGGGCTTTGTCTGCGATTTGGCCGAACAGGCAGATGCAGCTTTGTTCGGACGCGTTTCTTACCAGTTGCTGGAGAGTTACTGGCCCACCGCTCATCAGCGACCCCATGCCACAGAAAACGAGATCCGCTATGCCAACTGGTACAATGCCGCCACCAAGATAGTTTTATCTGCCAGCCTACCGGCAACGGGATTGGATAATACGATTGTTATTGCCGAAAACGTTGCAGATAAAATAACGCAGCTAAAACAACAACCGGGAAAGGATATCCTGATCTTCGGCAGCCCTTCCGCCACCCAGGTGCTGATGAAGTATGGTTTAATAGACAGTTACTGGATATTTGTAAACCCCGTCCTTTTCGGGCAGGGCATTCCGTTATTCACAGCAAATAAAGACCATACGGCGCTGCAGTTGGTTAGAACCAAACAATTTTCCAATGGTGAACTGGCATTGCTTTATTCACTAAAAATGTAAGCGGACGCCTTTTTTTCCTGCTGCATTACCACACAGAATATTAGTCTGCCTGGTTAATGAACCGGCTAAAGATGTTTGCCTATATTTATTGCCGGTAAAATGCCTGCCATGAAAAGACGTACATTTCTAAAAAAAGGTTCGGTGCTGACGGCCGGGTCGGCCCTTGCCGGCCATTGGCAGTTGATGCCTTCAAAGCTGTTTGCAAAAGCAGCTGCGCAACCTGTTTCCACCGATTTGTACCAGCTGTTCAGCAACCCACCCAATAGCTACCGGCCTTTTGTGCGTTGGTGGTGGAACGGTGATAAGGTTGAGAAAGCAGAGCTCTCCCGCGAGCTCCGGTTATTAAAAGAAGCCGGCATTGGTGGAGTGGAGATAAACCCGGTAAAATTTCCCCAGCGAACAGACGATATGGGCAAACGCTCACTGCCATGGCTAAGCGATGAATGGATAGACATCCTGCAGCATGTTTTTACCGAAGCAGCTGCACTGGGTATTACCTGTGATCTGATCGTTGGCTCGGGCTGGCCTTTTGGTGCAGAATTCCTGGCAGGCGAAGAGCGCGCGCAGATTGTACTGATAGGAACAAAAAAACTGGAAGGAAAAATAGACTACGAGGCTTCCTTGTTCGACCTGTTTAAAGAAGCTGACCCCGCCGTGTCAAGCCCCTATACCCGGCGCAAAATGGAAATACTGTCCGTAAAACTGGTACCCGATCCTTTCATCGGCATGTACCAGGTCATTGATCTGTCGGACCAGGTAAAAACGGGTTATATCAGCACCAGCATTCCCGCCGGCAGGTATGTTTTATACGCGCTGGTTAAGATTGAAGGATTCCTGGAAGTGATCAATGGCGCACCGGGTGCCAGCGGGCCCGTGCTGAACCACTATGATAAAGCCGCCGTTGCAAAATACCTGCACCATATGTCTGATGTCATACAGCAACGGATCGGCCCCTTGTCTAAACATATCCGTGCATTGTTCACCGACAGCCTTGAACTGGAAGGGGCCAACTGGACCGGCGACATGGCAACAGAATTTAGAAAGAGACGCGGTTACGACCTGTCGGATTACCTGCCTTTTATACAGTTTAAGACCGGCTCAATGGGCAATGTGTTCGATTATAACTATGGCGCACAACCGGGCCCGGAAATGAAAAACCTCCTGCAGCGGGTGCGTTATGATTTTGAATTAACAAAAGCAGAGCTGATAAAAGAACGGTTTATTGACAGCTTTACCGGCTGGTGCCGCGAGAACCATGTAAAATCGCGTGCCCAGTCCTATGGCAGGGGATACTTTGCGCTGGAAGGCAGTTTTGATATGGACATACCCGAATGCGAAACCTGGATACAGGCCGGCATCGGGAAAGAGATGAGTGAAACCAATACCAGGGTGGGTAGGTCCTATACCATGATCAATAAATATGTGTCATCGGCCGCCCACCTGAAAGGCAAAAGGCTGATCAGCTGTGAAGAACTTACCAATACCGAATACGTTTTTAATGAAACCCTGGAGCTGTTAAAAGTAGCCAGCGATATGAGCACTTTGTCGGGCGTTACCCACCCGGTATTTCACGGGTTTAATTATTCTCCGCCCGATGCACCCTTCCCGGGATGGTTACGCTATGGCTGTTTCCTGAATGAACGCGCCAATATCTGGCCGTTTTTTAGGCATTTTACAGATTACAGGAGCCGTATCTCCGCTGTATTGCAGCAGGGCGATATGTATGCAGACATCGCCATCCTGCCACCCGATGCCGATCTGTGGAGCATCTACGGCGCACAGAACGAACCCTTTCCCTCTTTTACCTATCCAAATTATATATCCCTGGTTTGGGAATCGATACAGCAGAACGGCAACGGCTGCGACTATGTCTCTGAAACAGTGATACGGCAATCTGCTGTCAAAGACGGACACCTGCAATATGGCCCCCGGCGCTACCACACGGTTTTTTTGGTGCTGGTGGAAAGCATGGACCCGGCCACCCTGGCACAATTACTCCTGTTTGTGCAAAACGGCGGACGGGTATTTTGTATTGACACCATACCCAATAAAAGCACCGGCTGGCAGGATCACCTGCAAAGAGACCTGGACATCACCACCCTGGTATTGAAACTGCAAACCTATCCGGATCGGTTCATCCTGCTGAAAAGCCCGGAAAAAGATTTCCTGGGCTGGTACAAAGATATCCAGCTGCACTACCAGCTAACGCCGTATGCGGCTATTGATGCACCCAGCCCTTTTATCAGCCAGGTACGCTACCAGTCAGGCGCAACCGAAATACTTTTTTTCAGTCATTCCGGTACGGAGCAAACCCGCTCGGTGCTGGTGTCGCCAGCGGTATCCATCACCCAAAAAAGACAGGCCTGGTTATGGGATGCGGTCAGCGGAGCGCGGTACAAGCTGGACAATGCCACCAGCATACGATTAGACCTGGGGCCGGCGGCATCGGCGCTGCTGGTCTTCGACAATACCAAAAAAGGAAAGGCATGGTTGCCTGATCCTTCCATAACCGGTAAGCCGCTGGCGCTGGTAGCTGGCTGGCAACTCGAATTTCTGCACACAGATGGTAGCAATAAAAAAGCAATCCTCCCCGCTTTGAAAGACTGCAGGGATATTCCCGAATTTGTCTATTTTTCAGGAACGATCATTTACAGCGCTTCGTTTACGGTATCAGACAGCAGCGTCCTCACCAGCATCGATCTTGGTAAGGTATATGGCATTGCCAGTTTATCCATTAATGGAAAGGAACTGGGCGTGCAGTGGTTTGGCCGGCGTATGTATCCTGTAAAAGATCTATTGCAAAATGGTATCAATTCAATTGAAATAAAAGTAGTGACAACCATGGGCAATTACATGAAGTCGCTGGTAAATAACCCGGTGGCACAATACTGGACCAATACCGGCCGGAAAAATCAGCCTTTGCAGTCGATGGGATTGCTGGGCCCGGTTACCCTTGGTTAAATCATTTAATATGCAGCTAAAAAAGACCTTCCTGTTTTTTATTTTCATTGGCTGCTATGCCACCGCCACTGCCAAAGATTACCCCGCTTCCTATTTCGGTATCCGTTCAGACGGCAGCACGCTGAATACCCGGTCCATCCAGTTTGCGCTTGATTATATCGAGCGGCAGGGCGGGGGGCAATTGATCTTTTATGTAGGCCGTTACCTCACCGGTACCCTGCACATGCGTTCCAATACCTTTATCCGGCTGGAAGAGGGCGCCGTACTGATGGGATCTTTGAATCCCTTCGACTATGAATCAAGAAGCAATCCTTTTATGACCGCCCTGCTGTTGGCCGATTCGGCCGTAAACAGCGGTATAACTGGTAAAGGGATGATAGACGGACAAGGACAGCAGGTAGTCAGAAATTTTATAGACGCCATTGATAAAGGATTGATCAAAGATGCCTTGCGCTATGGAAGGCCGGAAGCAGAAACAAGGCCCATGATCATTTATTTCAGGCATTGCCGCAATGTAATCATAAAAGGTATCCTTTTTAAAAACTCGGCCAGCTGGGATCAGACTTACGACCAATGCGTACACGTACAGATAGACAGCATAACGGTAGACAACAAGGCTTTCTGGAACGAGGACGGAATAGATATTGTTGATTGTGATAGTGTATCGGTTACCCATTCTTTTATTGATGCTGCGGACGATGGCATCTGCCTGAAATCGCATGTGCCGAATATTTTCTGTAATAATATTCTTATCAGGAATAATACCATCCGTTCCAGTGCCAATGCCATTAAATTCGGCACGGCCTCGGTAGGTGGTTTCCGGAACGTGCAGATCGTCAGCAACCGGGTATACGATACTTACCGGTCAGCCATTGCGCTGGAAGCGGTGGATGGCGGCTTTATAGAAAACATACTGATAGATAGCCTGGAAGTATCCAACAGCGGCAATGTAATTTTTATGCGCACGGGTGAGCGGTGGGGAACGAAAACAGCCCGCATGGAGAATGTAACTATAAAAAACGTGGTAGCGGAAATTCCTGCTGCCAAACCTG
>CAXTMV010000048.1:13054-15028 GCA_964245425.1 uncultured Flavihumibacter sp.
GCCCAGGAATGTTTCGCCGGCCATTGTGATAGCAGGGTTACAGGGCAAAAAAATTACGCAGGTAAACATCAGTAACGTACAGATAAGACATGCGGGTGGTGGCAATTCCCTGTATGCAAAAGTGGGACTTGATGAACTGGACAGGATACCGGAATGGCCTGATCATTATCCCGAATTTTCGATGTTCAAAGAATTACCGGCCTGGGGCATCTATATCCGGCATGCAGCGCAGCTTGTTTTTTCAAATATCCATTTAACGGCTGAAAAAAAAGACTACCGCCCGGCCGTGGTGGCAGACGATGTGCAGGGCGCAAGCTTCCTGAAACTGCAGGTTCAGCAGCCCAACCCGCCAAAGACAAATATTTTTATATACAAATGTTCAGGAATCGTAATAAAGTAGCAACACTGGTTGATGAACCTGCTAAATAATAAGATCGATGCCTGTCTTTCAAACAGGTTCGGGAAGATATTGTCCGCTTTATTCCCGACGCCAGGTGCTGGATATTTAAACAGCCGCCTATTTTCAGGAACGGGTAAAAAAGATTGTCTTTTAACCTATCTTGAAACAGTCATAAAAAATACAATATGAAAAAAGCCATCCTTTTCGGAGCCAGTGGTTTTATCGGCTCACAACTATTGAATGGTTTATTGAATGATGCAGCATATGAGCGGGTGACCATTGTAGTAAGAAAGGATTTGGGAATCAGTCATCCAAAACTGACAACATTGATCGGCGATTACCAGTCGCTGCCCAACCTGAAAAATGCTATGGTGGCTGACGAGATCTTTATTGCCTTGGGCACCACCCAAAAAAACACGCCGGATCAAGCTGTCTATTACCAGGTAGATCATGATTACCCGCTGGCGGCGGCCCGCATGGCCAAAGACAATGGCGCCCAATCTGTTTTTGTGGTAACGGCTGTGGGCGCCACCGAGCGTTCAATCGTTTTTTATATCCGTACCAAGGGTAAGCTGGAACGCGACATGATTGCGTTAGACTTTGCCCATACCCATATCTTCCGGCCCAGTATGATCATGGGCAAGCGCAAAGAGAGCCGTCCGATGGAAAAATTTATCATAAAAGTCTGGACGGTCATCAATCCAATTCTGTCCGGGCCACTAAATCGTTTCCGGGGTATGGATGCCAGGGATATTGCAGCAGCCATGCTGAACGCCGCCAAAAAACAGGCAGGGAAAGTGAAGATCTATCACTGGAAAGACATGAAGGAATTGCTGTAAACACAAAAAGCCAGGTCAGTGGCTTTCCGGATGGTTTAGGGTGTAGGGGTAAGATTAGGTATAGGGTGTAAAGATTCCGCTCGTCAAAAGACTGGTGAGGTTCTTATTTGGGTACGGATAATTTGTTTCGGGTTAAAAGGGTAAAGTGGTTTAGGGTTCAGGGATTGGGTGTTTCGTTCTTGCTGGTACAAAGATGCAATAAGGTTCGTCAACAGATAAATGAATTCGGTTTTGGTATTATTTTCTTCGATGGATAGTCGAAAATAAAAGATGGAATGAAATGGAAGCCGCTGTCTTTCACTTCATGCGCTGCAAGTTATATACTTTACCTGTTATTCTTGTGCGGATGATTGCCATCATCATTACAATGACATGGACAAGGAAATCAAATGAAAACCTGGGGACTAAGGTTTTTGACGCTTTCCTGAGAGCTAACGGTATCTAACAAAAAACCTTACTCTCAAGGCTTCACCTTTTGCTTACTGTAAGGCGCCGCCCAATTCCCCATTTCTTTAACCATACACACTTTAACTTTTTGTAAGCAGCGTATTTTTTTCTGCAAACAAGGCAATCGCTGCTTGTAAAAGCATTTCCAGGAAAAAAATATTTCCGCTGCAAAGCTGCACAGTGGCGCATTTGCAGCGATCGGTAGCAACCGGTTAAACACCGGCGTGCAATAAAATTTTAAAGGTTTCGTTTGCGCAAGCGCCTCCATTTTACCACTGGCATTTTATG
>CAXTMV010000048.1:15038-20144 GCA_964245425.1 uncultured Flavihumibacter sp.
TAAAATAAAATCGGAACACCTGCTGGGATCCCTGAAGAGCTGGCTGCTGCCCACAGCGCAACAACTGCCCGTATCCGTAACCAATAACCAGCTGCTGCATGAGCTGCAGGCCTGTTTTGAGGATTCCTGCAAAACGGAATCGGTGGGCACCAGTCTTGTATTTAATATGCATTTCCTGGTGATCCTGCATCCCGATACCTATGAGCAGCGGCTGCCTTCTTTGCCGGTAGTCGTAAAGGAAGCCGTGAAAATGTTTTACAAAATATTGCAGCAGTACAAGCAACAGTATGAAGACCTGTCGCCTGTTTCTTCTCAATGGCAGTTCCGTTTTGGGCCGGCCACTGATTTCAATGGGGAGAAAATTGGCCCGGGCGATGTTAAAACAATTGGTATGATTACCGGCCTGCGAATGGAAGGACAAGGGGCTGAAAACAGGCAGACAACCAAAGTAACCATGAAATCAAAAGCCACCAACGTGTTTGATAAAATGGACATAAACCTGGATGTGCTGCGGCATATCCATTTTGCGGAGAACGGCCATTTCACCCTCAAATTCAGCAACGATCTGTCATTGGGCGGCGGCATATCCACCCCTAAACTGACACGCAATATAGAAAATGGCATCGCCCGCATTGAGTATTTTATGGGCGATACAAACAGCGGCGGCACCTACATTATGAAAGATACCGAGATGGTGATTGCGCGCAAAGAGCCGGAAAACCTGGGGTATAATAATTATTTGCTGATAGATTCCAGCTATGTATCCAACCCTCATGCACGCATCCGCCTGCAGGAATCAACCGGTCGCTTCCAAATTGCCTCTTTCAGTGCCCACGAAACCCGCGTAAATGAAACAGTGATTGAAAGGAGCGCTGCGGAAAACCCGCGCTGGACAGATCTGGCACCCAAGAGCCAGGTAATGCTCAACGGCATCATTACCCTCGAATTTAAACAACAGTCATAAAATATGTCTGATACCATCGCCACCTGTATACTCTTCGTGCTGGTTGTTTTTTTATTGATCCGGCATTTTAAAAACCTGCCGCAATAAGATGGACACCCTTTTCATCAGCGCAGCCACCGATCCCGGCCGTAAACGCCGCCAGAACCAGGACGCCTGTATCGCCCGGTCTTTATGGTCGGCCGATAAAGCATTGTTGGCGGTAATAGATGGCGTGGGCGGTTACCATGGTGGTGAAAAAGCAGCCGCCATTGCGAAGGATTGCATTGAGCAATACATGCAAATACCCAATGGCGATACACTGACGATGTTGCGCGAAGCGGTTGTATTTGCCAATAACCGGATAGTGGAAGAAAGAAGAAACGATCAGCTGAACGGTGAAATGTGTTGCGTGCTCACTGTCATGGTGGCAGATGCCGGCGCGGCCTGCTTTTATTTTGTACATGTAGGCGATACCCGCCTGTACCGTTTCCGCAACGGCCGGCTGCAGAAATTAACACGCGATCATTCACTGGTGGGCATCAAGGAAGACGCCGGTGAAATGTCTGAGCAGGAAGCCATGGCGCATCCCCATCGCAACCAGATCCTGCGCGAGGTAGGGTCTGCCCTGCACCGCCTGGACGATGAAGGTTTTATCGATTATGGGCGCGAAGATTTTACAGCAGGCGATCGGTTATTGCTCTGCAGCGACGGACTAACGGATATGGTTACTGCTGAACAAATGGTCAATATCCTGTTAACCGACCAGTTGCCCGGCGGCCAGGTTAACAGCCTGGTGGCACTTGCCAACCATTGTGGTGGCTACGATAATATCACGGTCGTATTGTTACAGCAGCAGGCTGTACCCGACGCAGTGCAAACACCGTGCAGCCCACCCGCAGCAGCTGTTAATACCACGGTAGCTCGGCCTGTCAGAAAAAAGAGCCGGGCCGCAGCCGAAAAAATTTCAATAGTGGCCATGCTGCTGCTGATACTGGTGGCAGGGGCCGGCTGGTATTTTGTGCGGCCCGCAGTAACGGTCCCCGTTACCGAAGTAAGGGTTGCCGGTACAGACAGCAATGAAACAAAAGCACCGGTCCGTGCTCTTCACACCGCTATTGAAGGACCTGTAGCACCTGCACCCGATACGCTTCATATTGCCGCTACACAGGACTATGCCATTTTGAAAGCGTATACAGATAGTACCGGCCGGCCATTGGTGCTGCTGCCGGAAAACAAGAACCATCATTTTGCCGCAGTAGCCATTACCAGTCGGTCGGGCGCAGCCGGCGATACCGTGCTGGTAAGGCACCTGCGGCTCAGCGGTTTTGAAACAGGTTTTGCCGTGCAGCTGCCCCTGGTAATACAAACCGAAGATCTTGCCTTTGAAAACATCCCGCACCCTTTCCGTTACCTATTTAAACCAACCGAACAGCGTCTTTCCATTTTGTTCATGAATACGGTGAAGTAATAAGCAATGGCTACGTCCATATTTAGGGAATATTTTAAAGGGTATGAGATCCTGGGCGAACTGGGGCGCGGTAATGCGCGTGTCTTGAAAGCAAGAAGCCTGGCAACCGGCACCCTGGTGGCCATCAAGCATTTTGCTTTTAATACGGAAGCAGATACACTCCGCCGTTTTCAGCGGGAATCGGAGATCATGAAATCCATCCAGCACAACTACATCGTAAAGATAATTGAAGTGCACCTGGACGCCGAACTGCCGTATATCGTAATGGAGCTGATAGAAGGGGGTGATCTCAGAAGCCTGCTGAAAACCCACGGTACGCTCGACCTGTCCACGGTTATCACACTGGCCCACCACATGACGGAAGCGTTGGACGCCATTCACACAAAAGCCATCGTACACCGCGATGTGAAACCGGAGAATATCATGTACCGTCGGCTCGATACCGGTGAAATTCATTTCCTGCTGACAGATTTCGGCATTGCCCGGCTGCGCGAACAGGCAGATTCTATTACGGTCACCGGTGCTTCCATGCTTACTTATGACTATGCCTCGCCTGAACAGTTCAGCCAGTCGAAAACAGTGGCGGCACCAACCGACTATTATTCGTTAGGGGTGGTCATCTATGAATGCCTTACGGGAATGGTTCCTTTTGCTTACGAGCGGGAGGATCTGCTGCTGCACATCAACCGGGTTATCAGTGCGCCATTGCCGATACCGGTGGTGCCCGCCCGTCCAGACCAGGTCGAAGGTCAGGGCCTGCCGCCCGGTATGCTGCAATTGCTGGAAGCATTGCTCCGCAAACAGCCGTCCAGCCGTTTGGCCGACCCGTCAGCCGTAAGATACCTCTTAAAAATGGCTGCTATCGAAAACCTGCCGGCACCCAAACACACTTTGCCCTTTGTAAAACCTGCTACGGATTTGCGTAGTAAAAATAAACGACCCGCCGCAGCTTTATTGCTGTTGCTGGTAATGGGTATGACCGCTTTTTTTTCCTACACCAGGCTGGTCCGCCCCCGTTACAGGCCGGTTTTACATTTGCCGGCTGTAACCGCCAATCCTGTAATACTGCAAACAAAACAGGTATTGCCACCGGAAGCCGCAAGGGTGGTGCATACCAGGCAAACACCTGCGGTAACAGCTGGTAATATAAATATCCCATTGAGCGATCCCGGTGTTCCACTGGTGAATGGTATGTACTACAACGATTTTGACCAGGCCGACAGCCTCTGGGATACGGGCAGTGATGATAACAGTGAATTTGTTTTGCTGGACGGAAAATATACCATGCGGGGATTGAAAGATTCTCTTAGTTATTCGTCTTCACTGAAACTGAATATGGATATGGAAAAAGATTTTACCGTTGCTGCAACGGCCATTCACCAGGGAGCAGGTACGGGTGATCCGTTTGGTATCATTTTCTGTGGCGATGAAATACAGGACGCCTATTTTGTTTTTTACATCACTTCCAACGGGTATTATTCCATTGGAACATCCGTAAAAGATGAATGGACGGTGCTGCAGGACTGGACAGCTTCTGCCAATATCCGACAGGATGCCGAAATGAATATTTGTTCTATTGAGCGGAAAGGCGCCGTATTGCGTTTTCTTATTAATGACAAAGTGGAGAAAATAATACCCTTTGTCAGCAGTTACGGTTCTTATTTCGGCCTGCGGGTAGACGGTACCCAAACCATTTCTTTTGATCAGTTTATCATAAAAGGATCTTCTCCTGCAAACACCCCCGGGCAAATACATGGCTGATACAACAACAGGTACAAAAGGAAACGGAAAAAAAGAAGCCTGGTTGCTGCTGCTGGCAGCGGCGCTGGTACTGTTTTTCCTCTTTGTAAGACTATTCCAGGCCAACCGGCCGGAACTGGAAAAAACGGAAGCTGCCTTGCGGGCGCACCAGGCTATCTTACTACAGGCCGGGATCGATAAAGATGACCTGAAGAAAATCATTACCGACGGAAATTATTACGCAGACCAGCGTGACATTGATCTGCTGGCGGATTCGCTGTGTCAGAAATTGGAAACCGGTAACCAGCTGGATAACCTGGGGGCGCTGAATAAGCGGGCATTCACAGTAGCGGTATCACCGGCATGGCAGTCAGCCATCGGGGGCGCAGATTTTCAGGAGCGTCTCGAAGCATCGCGCCAGCTGCTTGGTTTCGATTCTGTTTTATATGCGCAGGAATTATACCAGCCACTGCCGCATCCCGCATCATTGCAGCTGTCAGGCGGTACACTGCAGATGAATGGCCGCGTACTGCTGAATGATCTGCCGATGGCCGGCGTGCTGGTGCAGCTGAAACAACATATCGCCATCGATGATGACTCCCTGGTGGCGCCCCTGGCCTACACGCGCACGGATGCGAGTGGGTTGTTTTCATTTTCCGGCCTGTTGCGCGATAGCGGGTACAGCGTATTGCCCATGAAGCCGGGCTTTGAATTTGGCGCCAGGCGTGGCACCCGTTCATTGAATAGAAAGACCGTCTATTTTTTCAATGCAAGGCCGCATCGCATAAGGCTGATAGGCAGTACGGTTTATGGCCAGCTCAAGGAAGACGGCCTGCGGGGCAAGGGCGAAGGCACTGGCGGCGGCGACCTGTCGCCGGCCGAGGCCAACCAGCAGATCAACGCCAAGCGCGGCGATGCGGATTTCATGGCCTCCTATATGAAAAAAGACCATCCC
>CAXTMV010000048.1:20154-26377 GCA_964245425.1 uncultured Flavihumibacter sp.
CAAGGAAGACGGCGTACTAATAGTAAGAACACCGGCTGCTTTTACAACCAGGTACCAGCTGATCGTGGCCGGTTTATTCGGGGCCTTTTTTGTTGTTCAATTACTATTGTCGTTCAGGAAACAACGGCCCGATATTTTCCTGCTGCCAGTGTTACTGCTTTTGTGCGGTATTTCGATGTTGCTGCTCTTCAGTATTCCCGACCCGCTGACCGATACTTTATATGCATTCCAGTGCCTGCAGGGCATCATCGCCGGGCTGGCCGGTTATACATTGTTCTCCGGCCTGCACATCGGAAAATTATATACACGCTGGTGGTTTGACGCACTGTTCAATTTCAGGAAAAAAAATATGTATGGTTTGCAGGGTTGGACCTGGCTGGCCCTGGCTATTTTACTGGCATTACTGACGGCCCTTATCGGAACGGGGCCGGAAGGCAGTGGTGTAAAAGTGAACATACAGCTGGGCGCGCTTAGTTTTCAACCAGGCGAAATAACAAAATACCTGCTCCTTTTTTTTCTCGCTGCTTTTTTTGCCGCCAATGGCGATGCCATTCGACATTTATCCGACGGGCGCTGGCGGTTGTATAGCAGCTGGGGCGTATTTACAGGCATCGGTGCCATCCTGGCCCTCTATCTTTTTATGGGCGATATGGGCCCGGCCATGGTGGTCTGTTTTACCTTCCTGTTCTTCTACAGCATCGCGCGCGGTAACCTGCTGCTGACGGTACTGGCGGCCATCTTGTATTGCGGGCTGTTATGGCAGTTGCCGGGCTGGGTGGCATCCTGCATTGCCTTGGTTGTCGTGCTGGGCGCACTCTTGTACACCGGGCATTTGCGCAGTATAAAATGGTATGGTGCGCTGGCCGGGTTGGCCGATGCGCCGGTAATTGTGTTGATGGTAATTGCCGCATTTGCCTTCGGCGACCGGGTGCCGGGTGTAGGCGCCCGCCTGGCTGAACGCAAAGCCATGTGGTTAAGCCAATGGAACAACGATGTGTTTGGTGGTGATCACCTGGCGCACAGCTACTGGACACTCTCAGCAGGCGGTTTCTCCGGCCAGGGCATCGGCCGTGGATTTTCCAATACGATGCCCGCGGCACATACTGATATGATATTGCCCAGCATTGGCGAAGAACTGGGCTGGCTGGGCCTGGTGGCAGTACTCTTGCTTTTTGGCATTTTAATTCACCGTACTTTTTTACATGCCCGCAGGTCCGGCCAACCCTTTACATTTTACCTCTGCGCAGGCATTGCCATTGCCACCGGGGTGCAGTTGTTTTTGATTGCCGGTGGTTCCATCGGCCTGTTGCCCCTTACCGGCGTGGCAGTTCCCTTTCTGAGTTATGGCAAGATATCACTTATCATTAACCTGTCGGCCCTGGGCCTGGTGGCAGGTATTTCTGCCAGGCAGGGACAGTTGATACAACAGCAGCACCTGCAAAAGAATTATGACCAGGTATTGGTTACCGGTATAGTATTCTTTTTAGGTGGAATTGTTGTGCTGGCAGCAAAATTGTTTTTTGTGCAGGTAGCGGATCGCGATCAGTTCCTGGTAAAGCAGGCGAGGGTGGTGATGCGCAACGGGTTGCCGGTCTACAGCCATAACCCGCGCATCGACAAATTAATGCGGCTGCTGGCGGCCGGTACCATTTACGATCGCAAGGGGCTGGTGCTGGCTACCAGCGATGCCAGGCAGGTAGAACAAAACCTGGACACCCTGCAGCGTGCCGGCCTGGGCAGGCAATACCTCCAGGACCTCCTGAGAAAAAGGGTGCGCCGGTTTTATCCTTTTGAAGAACAATTGTTTTACTGGACAGGAGATTATAATACCCGTTTGTTCTGGGGCCAGGCCAATGGCTATTTTGCGGAAGCCCGCCACCTGACGGCCCTGCGTGGCTTTGGCATCAGCCGGCAAATGGAAGACGCGGTGTCTACACTATACCAGCCCGACCGGTTTACCCGTCCTTATTATAAAACGGCCCAGCTGGCAAGTTATGATTACACGGCGCTCACAGATGGACTTGAAGAAGGCCTGGACAGCAGCCGGCCGGCCATCCGTAAAGTTAGGGATGCCGATCGCACCGTTCACCTGACGGTGGATGCCGCCTTGCAGGTAGAACTGCAGGATTCTTTGCAGCACAGTATGTTTAGTAACAAAAGGATCTCAGTAGTGGTGCTGGATGCCAGTACCGGCGATGTGCTGGCTTCGGCACTCAATCCATTACCCAATTTACAGGCCGCCGAATTACTGGAGCTGGGCGATCATGACAGAAACCGCTTATCCATTCCCGTTACCGAGCGTGATCTGGGCATGACCTATGCTACAGCACCCGGATCTACCATAAAAATACTGACGGCGATGGCAGGTTTCAACAAACTGGGGATGGCGGCCAGCAGTATAAAATATACCGATATTTTCAGGGATGAAATTTTCCGCGATAATAAAAACGAACAAGAACCCTTTATCCCTAAAGTGCCGTTTGTAGATATGCATGAAGCCATTGTTAATTCAAGCAATATCTTCTTCATCCGCCTGGCCAATGAGCAACACCTGGAAGACCAGATGGCCGCCCTTTACCAGGCTACCGGTATGCGCCTGAACCAGCGCGGCGGGTATGATTATTCTTTACTGCAGGATGCAAGAAAAGCATCAGACAACCTGGCGGCCTGGCGGCAGGAAGTACTAAATGATGACCGCCATGCGTATAACAACCCGGCTTTTGCACATACCACAAAACGATACCGAAGCCTGTTCTCGGGGCTGGCCTGGGGGCAAAGCATACTGACCGCCACGCCGGTATCGGTGGCAAGAATGGCGGGCGCCATCGCCAATAAAGGTGCTTTGCAGCCGTCGAGGTACGTTTTGGAAGAAGCCGGCCATAAGGAAATGCCTGGAGCTCCTGTACAAATTGCCAGAGATACCGGCTATGCATGGTTGCTAAAAGAATATATGATCGACCAGTCGAGCAGCCCGGGCAAACAAAAAATAAAAATCAGCCGGGTAGCTGGTAAAACCGGCACACCTGAACGCATGGTAAACGGCATCAGGCAGTCCGACGGCTGGTATGTTTTTTTTGCGCCGACACCCGATCAGCAATCGTACACGGTTACCTGCATTCGTATAGAAACAGGGCAGAGCTCGGCCAATGCGGTTATCATTGGTAACGCAGTAGCGAAAATCCTGCAAAGAAGATCATATATCAGCTCATTTTAAAAAAACAGCTATGAAAAGTATATTCAGCAGAACTAAGAAAGAAGTACCGGCACAGCAGACGCCCGTGTCTTTTATACCGGCAACGCGTACCCTGCGGGCAGACATCATACAGTTTGTTGTACAGTCGTTGCAGCCCTTCGTAGACGAAAAAAGCCTTTCTGTTGCCGGGCTTCATTTGTATGTTTTTTGTGATGACCGCCAACAGGAAGAAGCCGTACAGGCCGCCCTGTATGCAGATAAGACAGGCCTTTTTAAAACAGAACAGCTGGAGCGGATACTGGCCAACCATTTTATTTCGCTGGCGCCGGGCTGGGTGTTTGAATATCATATCGTAAAAGAATTATTGCCACCAGATTGTTTGCAGCAAGGCCGTTTTGGATTGAAAATAGCTACGGCAGGCGCACCTGTTTCAGTACAGTATATAAAAGCGGGCATTACCATACTGGCCGGCCAGGCAGCATACGACCAATATGAACTCGACCCCGGCAAACAACTGAAATTTTATATTGGCAGAAGCAGGACCCCGCAGCTCGCTTCCGGCAAAATACAGCAGAACGATATTGTTTTTTTAGGCAGCAACGAAACCGGTTCTACCGGGCAAACGGGCCATGCCAACCTTCATGTAAGTCGCAATCATGCGTTTATTGTATATGAACCGGGAACGGGACGCTATTTGCTGTACCCCGACAAAGGCGGGCTCCCCGACAGCGGGAACAAGCTGAAAGTGCACACCGCCGATGATAAAGTAAAATGGCTGAATATATATGGCGTGGCGCATTGCCTGCAGAACGGCGACCAGGTAGAACTGGGCGGTTCGGCCGTCTTTCGGTTTACGCTTCTGTAGCCTGTCGAACGAAGGAACTGAATAGGGAGAACTAAGAACTGAGTTCTTCGAAGATGCCGGTCTGTTTGTTCTTGCGCACATTGTTCCAGTGAAAGCAGCGGCCATTCATGGCCACGTATACGCCGGCAGGCAGGCTTTGCGCAAAGGCGAGTGCGCTGCCCAGGTTGAACAGGCCATCGGAGCTGCCAAATTTAATGGGAATCATAGCACCGGTAAATACAACCGTTTTGTGGTGGATCTGCCCGGCGAGGATTTTGGCTGTTTCCGTCATGGTGTCGGTGCCATGCGTAATGATAATTCTTTCTTCCGGGCAGCTGATGCATTGCTGCACAATCAGGTCACGGTCGCCTGCTGTCATTTCAAGGCTGTCGATCATCATAAGTGTCCTGATCTGTACAGACACTTTATTGCGCCCTTTTTCAAGCAGTTCATGCAGGTGGCTGTCTTTAAAATACAACTGGCCGTTGATTTCATTGTATTCTTTGTCAAAAGTGCCGCCGGTTATAAAAATGCGTATTGTCATCCGGCAAAGATATTTTAAATGACAAAACTTTCAATTGGTCACGCTTTTTCCTTTAATCCAACATAAAAGTTACTGTCTGCTGCCAGACGCTTTACCGTACCGGCTGGTAATTTCATTTTTTGCCATTCCGTAATGGGGCTGATAAAAAAACCGGTTCCGGTATCCAGTGCAATTTTTACGGGCATGTTAAAGCCGGCTATGCAATCGGTCCAGCGGTAATAAAGGCTGTCTGTCGCAAAATAATATTCCAGTGTCGGCACCTGGGTGGTGGTGAGGTATTGCGTAAACATGCCTGAAAAATCCTTGCCGGCAGAACGGTTCATGCATTGCAGTACCTGCGCCGTATTTACGGTCTGGTGATAAAAGTTGCTATTGAGATCGTGCAGGATTTTTTTGAAACCTGCATCACCCATTATCTGCCGGATCATATGCAGCAGGGCACAACCCTTATTGTATTCGTCTGAAGAGCCACTGCCGATGATGGGCGCATCGTTTTTAATTCTTTTCCAGATGCCCAGCGTGTACTCGTTGCCGGCAGCTGTGCCGAACAGGTAAGTGGTATAAATGGTTTCCAGGTACTTGGTAAACCCTTCGTGTATCCAGCTGTCTGAATAGTTGCTGCTGGTGATGCTGTTGCCAAACCATTCGTGCCCGCTTTCATGCACCAGTATAAAATCCCATTTCAGGCCCCATACCGTACCGGAAAGATTTTTGCCTTTGTAACCATTTTCAAACCCGTTGCCATAGGCAATGGCACTCTGGTGCTCCATGCCTGCCATGGGCGTTTCCACCAGTTTATAACTGTCCTGGTAAAAAGGGTAGGGCCCCATCCAATCTTCAAAACAGGCTAGCATGGTATCTACTTCCGGTAAATGCCGCGCTGCTTTATCGCGGTTGTAATCCAGCATCCAATAATCACAATCCAGTGCGCCTTTTACACCCTGGTGCTGGTGATGAATGCTTACATATTTGCCGATATACGGACAGATATCATATTGATTAATGGGATTACGAACGGTCCAGTAATAGGTAACAGTGCCATCCTGGTGCGCCTGTTTTTTCAGTAGACGGCCATTGCCGATGGCCACCAGGGTATCGGGTACCGTAATGTTGAGATCGATACCGCTGTCGGGTTCGTCGTACAATACGTTCTTGCAGGGCAACCAGACTTTGGCGCCGGGGCTCTCGCAGGCAAGGCTCATCCAGGGCCGCCCCAGGCTATCCTTTGACCAGATCCAGCCCCCGCTTCCCCAGGGCGGCCGAACGGCTTCTGTGGGTTTACCATCGAAATAAACCAATATGGTAACCAGCTGACCAGCTTTTACGGCAACAGGAAAATGAATTAGGTAAGCATCGTCCTTCCGTTCAAATACCAGCGCATGTTTGTTATGTGTAACGGAACGAATGGCAAGCGGTTCCTGCAGATCCAGCTGTAACACGCTGCCAGCCTCCAGGGCCCTGAAGCTGATGGCATTGGTGCCACCGAGCCAGCGCCCCGCATAATCAGGTGTAATGGAAATGGTGTAATGCAACAGGTTCCACCAGCTTCGTGCGGCGGGAGTGCCCGCGGGCATACTTTCATGGCCGGGTTGTGCGCCTGACGCATAAAAAAACAGCAGGAAAATGATGAACACAGCAGGTT
>CAXTMV010000049.1:0-16484 GCA_964245425.1 uncultured Flavihumibacter sp.
AAATACCAGCAGCGCTGCCAGCAGCAGGCCCAAAGAAATCTTCCCAAACTTTTTCATATAAATAATTTTATTATTTGGAACCCGCTTATTGAAGCTGGTTTTTACAAGCCGTATTTATCTATAAGGTAAACCAATGCCGTAATATTTACCGCGCCCAGTTCCAGCTCACGTTTGTTCACATTTTCAAAAGTATCATTGCGCGCATGGTGCAGGTCGAAATAGCGGTTGCCATCGGGGAACAAACCCGCCACAGGCGTTTTCAGCACCTGGTGCAGCGGCCCGATATCCGATACGCCGCCGCCCATGGTAAATTGGTAAACGCCGTAAGGTATAAATAAAGGCAGCCAGGTCTGCATTTTCGCCAGTTGTTCAGCCGCCATAGAAAAGCCTATGCCCCGGGGAGTAAAACCGCCGGCATCACTTTCAAAAGCAAACAAATGCTTTTCGCCACTGGTCTTGCCGCCTTCTGCATACGCTTCTCCGCCACGGCCGCCATTTTCTTCGTCGGCAAACAATACAATGCGGATGGTATGTTTTGGCTGGTAGCCCAATGCCTTCAACGATCGCAAGACTTCAATGGCATGTACACAGCCGGCGCCATCGTCCTGCGCGCCTTCTGCCGGGTCCCAGCTGTCGAGGTGGCCGCCAATGGTTATGATCTCCTGTGGCGATGCGGAACCGGCTATCTCACCAATTACATTGTGCCCGATCGTATCGGGCAGCATCTGCGCATTGGACTGGTAATACAATTCGATGTTCTTGCCCTCTTTCAGCAGGCTGCTTAATTTATCGGCATCATGTAAACCCATGGCCGCACAGGGAATTTTTGCATACGCGGTATCATACTGCGTGATGCCCGTATGCGGATTGTTATCAGTAGACCCCGACATAGAACGTATCACCACGGCCAGCGCGCCATATTTAGCGGCCCGGCTGGGACCGGAACGACGGTACAAGCCCGATTCGCCATAAGCCCGGAAGGGTTGTACATATTTCTCATTGAAGGGATAATTAAAAAAAACGATCTTACCCTTTATATTGTCTTTTTGCTTCTCCAGGTCATCGAAATTATTACAATATACCACTGTTGCTTTCACACCCGTTTTGCCGGTGCCAACAGAATTGCCCAGTGCCAGCACATCCAGTGTTTCTTTTATTATTTTTCCCGAAGCATCTTGATACGTGTACCAGGCCTGGTCTTTGCCGCCGCGGATCCAGTGTGGTACTTTGCATTCCTGCAGGTATACCTTACCCGCACCAGCGGCTTTTAAAGTAGCCATGCCCCATTCTTCTGCCTTGAATTTTTGCGGACTGCCAGACAAACGACCGCCCACGGTCTTGCATAATACCCGCAGGTTATCATAGATTTTACCACTGACCAGCACTTCGTCGGCGATCTTAGAGATAAAAAGCGAATCCTCCGCCTGGGCCTGCAGGGCAACCGTACCACCCATCAGTATGCACACTGTGATCAACCATCGCATAAGAAAAAATTTTGCTAAAGATAAGGTAAACAATCTTGTGGTAAACGGGTTAATGCAGGGGTAACAGGTAAGCAATAAATTTGCTTTACCTTCGGCAACGTCTTTTAAATTAATATTCCATCATGCGCATCGGAATTGTTTGCTATCCAACATTTGGTGGTAGCGGTGTACTGGCAACAGAACTGGGCAAGGCCCTGGCAGATAAGAACCACCAGGTGCATTTTATCACCTACCAGCAACCCGTACGGTTAAGCGAGTTCAACGCCAATATCTTTTACCACGAAGTGCGGGTACCTACCTATCCGTTGTTTGATTACCCACCGTATGAAACTGCGCTGGCCAGTACCATGGTAGATGTAATTGCCAATAATAACCTAGACCTGCTGCATGTGCATTACGCCATTCCGCATGCATCGGCCGCTTATATGGCCAAGCAGATTTTATTAAAGCAGGGAAAGAACATTCCGGTTATTACCACCCTGCATGGCACAGACATTACACTGGTGGGCAAAGATAAAACCTATGCACCGGTGGTCACATTCTCCATCAATGAAAGCGATGCCATTACTGCGGTATCCAATAACCTGCGCGACGAGACCTACCGCTCTTTCAAAATAGAAAAGGAAATAGAAGTGATCCACAATTTTGTGGATGTGCAGCGTTTCCAGAAAAAACCGATCGACGCGTTCCGGCGCGTGATTGCACCGTCTGGCGAACGCATCATCCTGCATGCCTCCAATTTCAGGAAAGTAAAGCGGGTGCTGGATGTGGTGAAGATTTTTGCCAGGATCAATGAAGAGATTCCCAGTAAATTATTATTTGTGGGCGATGGACCCGAAAGACCGGCAGCGGAAAGCCTGAGCCGCGAGCTGGGGGTGGCTGGCGATATCCGCTTTGTAGGCAAGCAGGAACAGATGGAAGAGATACTGGCCGTGGGCGATCTTTTTTTACTGACCTCCGATTATGAAAGTTTTGGCCTTGCTGCGCTGGAAGCCATGGCAGCAGGTGTGCCTGTTATCAGTACCAACGCCGGTGGCTTACCTGAAATAAATGTAAACGGGGTAACTGGCTACCTGAGCGATGTGGGACAGGTGGATGAAATGGCCATTCATGCCCTGCACATCCTGCGCGATGATGCCACTTTGCAGCAATTCAAAAAACAAGCCGGCGAACATGCGGCTTTGTTCGATATCCACAATATCATACCCAAGTATGAGCGGCTGTACAACAAGTTTTGTAAATGTCTGTAGGCTGTTTGCTTTTAACTGTGAGTGCTTTTGCCTGCTTTTTCAACCAGGTATAAGAGAGATTTTTTATGGAGGGCCACCGGAAAAAAGAATTCAACCTGTAAAAATCAAAATAACACACTCACCTGTTTGGTCTCAGCCATTTTTCCGGATCGAAATTTTTGTTGGCATCGTTTGATATGCCCAGTTCCAGCTCCCCAATATTATCTTCTTTTTCCGCTACCTTGCCCAGTACCTGGCCGGTCTTAACCTGCTCGCCCTTTGTAACGCTTACAGATGAAAGATTGCTATAAGTGGTAAAAAAACTACCATGCCGCACAATTACTGCTTGTACATCGCCGATATACGTAATCAGTGTTACCTCGCCATCGAATATTACTTTCACCGATTTTCCGGCTTCCGTTTCAAAGGTCAGGAACTGGTTAAATGTTCTAAGATTGGTTCCTGGTATGACAGTGGGGCCAAAATGCATGGAGATTCTGCCGGATTCAATGGGCCAGGGCAGGAGGTGCTGGTTTTTTTCAAATTTAGCACCGAGGGCTTTCGAAGCAGGATCTGCATCCAGTGGCCTGAAAGCTGGTGCTTTTGCAGCGCCTTTTTCCACAGGCGCCGCGGGCTTATTGGCCGCGGTATTCGTACCCGCATTGTTTTTTGCGGCTATATCGGCGTTCTTCTTTGCCTCGGCAATGGCGGCGGCGTTCGCTCTTTTGATCGCGATGGCTATAGCATTGGATATCTTGTTATCCTGTTTCTTCTTATCCGCAAATTCCTTATTTAATTCTTTTTCCCTTGCCTTTAATTTATTCACTACATCATCCTTTTCCTTTTTCTCGTCTTCGAGCTTTTCCTTGGCCTTGTCTTCTTCTTTCAGCACCAGGTTTTTTTGTGCACGGCTCTGGTTCAGGCTGGTGATCTTTACCTGTATCTGGTCTTGCGTACGCACTATATTATTGGCTTGCTCCTCGCGGTAGGCCCGGTAAGATTTCAAATAAGAAACCCTCTTCAACGCATCGTTAAAACTGGAAGCAGAGAAAATAAAGTTCAGGAAATCATAATTACTTCGGTTTTTGTACGAGTACACAACGCTTTTGCCGTATTGCAGTTTCAGTGTATCCAGTTCTTTTTTCAGCTTGGTAATATCTCTCCATCCCTGGTTAATATCGCCATCTATCAGGTTCATTTGCTGGTTAATCACATTGATCTCCCGCTCGCGCAGCTGCAATCTTTTCTGTACGGCGTTTAGCTGTGCCAGTGAGGCTTTCCGGTTTCTTTTGGTTTCATCGAGCGAGCGCCTTACATCGTCGATCTCTTTCTGGATGGAAGCCCGTTCTTTTTCCAGTTCCGCCTTACCGGGTTGCTGGCAAACGGCGGCCATGCTTATACACAGCAATAGCGGCAAAAAGATTTTATGCATACACGGGTTTAAATGGTAAATAAAACAGGGTGGGTACAGCTACGGCGATCGCTTCAAAAATAAAGGATACAACCTATACAACGCCTACTGGCGCTTAAAATTTTTGGGAATGGTGAACGGGTAGCTTAATATTTCGTTAAAGCTGTATTGCTTAAAATTCATGTCTATATCCAGCTTTCCTTTTTCTGACACAGACACCCTTCTTTCGGTGGCAAATTTCATACCGTTGGCATTCTCATAACCGCCATAGGTTAAGTCGGCCGTGCGGTTGCGCAGCGGATCCGCATCATCGAGCTTGCTGTGCTGCAGCAGGTAATCGCCGTTGGTAATGGAGACCAGGTGCTTAAACAAACGGCCAATGCTCATCAGCGTGATGGACTGATCATTCTTCTTGTAAGACACTACATTGCTGTCGAGGTAAATGGGGTTACCCAGCAACAGGTCTTGCAGGGTATAAAAATCGAAGGGGAGATCAACCATATCCTGTAGGTAATTAACGGATCGCAGCTGCACTATCTTATCGCGCTTGTTCAGCACTTTTACACTGTCTGGTGTTACCAGCACGCGCAGCGCTTCATAACTGAAGATGGTGGCATTTACAGAAATCCATATCAGGCTGTCTTTCTGCATGTGCACAAATACGGTCAGTTCGGGCTGCTCGCCTTCCTTATCGCGGTAATTAACCTTTATCTTGGCTGAAAAGGTTTTGAAATTCACCACGCGGTGGCTGTTGAGCTTGTTCATCAGGTCATGAATAACCAGTATAGAGTCTGCATGCGCATTGTCTACGATGGTCATTTGCGTGGTATCCGTTTTTGTTTTGGTGATGGCTGTTTGTATTTTTTTGGCCGATTTGCAGGCAGCTGCCGTTAGTACCATGATCAGTAAGAATACCCTTGTTGCATTTTTCATTTTTCCACTTTTAATTTATCCGCACCTGGTTATTGACCGGTATGTCCGAAGCCGCCATGGCTCCGTTCCGTTTCGCCGATAGCCGTTACCGCTTCCCATCCCACCTGCTCTACCCGGCCAATGATTAACTGGGCAATGCGATCGCCGGTTTGTATGGTGTGTGCATCTGCCGACAGGTTCACCAATATGATTTTTATTTCGCCGCGGTAATCGGAATCGATGGTGCCCGGACTGTTGAGGCAGGTGATGCCGAATTTAATGGCCAGCCCGCTGCGCGGACGTACCTGGGCCTCATATCCTTCGGGCAGTTCAATAAATAAACCTGTTGGTATTAACTGGCGTTCAAGCGACTGCAGCGTTACCGGCCCGGCAATATCGGCCATCAGGTCCATACCCGCCGCACCCGGTGTAGCATAAGAAGGCAGCGGGTTGGCGGATTTATTGATTATTTTTATACGGGTTGGCATGGGTGCAAAAGTAGGAAAAGAAATGGCTGAATGCCGGGCTCAGAGAACAAAGCGAAAAAGAGCGCTCTTGTTGCTGGAAGCTATAGAAGCGTGACTTACCGCCGCCCTGGTTATTATTCCAAAACGCCAGTAGCGCCAACGGGGTTGCGCAGATACCCCTGTTTGTCTCTGTGCAAAATTTTTTTACGGGTTGCATACCTTTTTCTCTTTGTTCGCTTAGCTCTTCAGCAACAAAACATTCGCATACGCAAACAATCCTTCTTCCCTGCCGGCAAAACCCATTTGTTCGGTGGTGGTTGCTTTAACAGATACATCATCAACCGAGATATGGAGCAGGCTGGCAATGGCCTCCCGCATAGCGGGTGCATATTTTTTTATTTTAGGCTCTTCCAGGCAAATACTGCTGTCTACATTTACCACGCTGTAGCCTTTTTGCCGGATCAGTTCAAAACATTTTTGCAATAGTATTTTACTGTCGATGTTTTTAAAGGCCGCATCTGTATTGGGAAAATGCACGCCGATATCTCCCAAAGCCAGTGCGCCCAGTAATGCATCGCAGATGGCATGTAATAAAACGTCCGCATCGCTGTGGCCCAGCGCGCCTTTGTGATGCGGTACCTGCACGCCGCCGATCCATAGGTCGCGGCCCACTACCAACTGATGAAAATCGATGCCAAAACCAATTCTGTACGACATAGTAGAGTAATTTATTTCACCTTATTTCACGCAAAGACAGCAAAGGAAAAGAAAAAGAAGCAAAGATACTGCTTGCCAGTCTTTACTTCTTTGCGCTCTTTGCCGACTTTGCGTGGAATGGCGTGAAATAAAAAAGCGTTCCTTTTGGGAACGCCTGTAAAAAAATATAATGGCTTCTTTATTTATTGCTACTGCCGTTGGTATCACTGTCAAGGTCAAATACCAGGCTGAAGCGGAGTGTGCTCGACAAAGGGTTTTGGTTGATGCCGCTGCCGGAAGGAATGATGTAGGAAACATTCAGTCCGAATACATTGTATTTAAGACCGGCGCCCAGTGTAAAATATTTACGGTTGCCTTTTAATTTGTCTTCATAAAAATAACCGCCCCGCAGTGAAAACTGGTCCATATAAGTATATTCCATACCACCTGAAATCTGGAATTCCCTTAATGTTTCGGAAAAACCACCCGGAGCACTGAAAGAACTGAACCAGCCATTGATAGAACTCTTGCTCCGGTAATTGGACTGTGAAGCAGAGTCGGTAGAAAAATCGCCGGTTACCAGCGGTGGTGTAGGCACCAGTAATTTATTAACGTCGAGCGCAAGTGTTATTTTATTGCTTTCATCGAATACCCAGGTATGGGCAGCGCCCAGGCCAAGGTTGGCGGGTATAAAATCTTTCTGGTTGGCATCATTGGTATACCCGATTTTAGATCCCAGGTTTGATAAGGTAAGTCCGAAGTTCCATCCTTCGCCGGTTGTATTGAGGCCGTGGTAATATAGGGAGATATCGCCCGCTACTGCATTGCCTGCTTTATAAGTAGTACCGGAAGTACCGGCAGCACCGGAAGCCAGGTTAGAATGAATATACCGCAATGCGATGCCCAAGCCCAGTTGGTCAGACAATTTGCGGGTATAACCGCCATCAAAACTAAACTCGCGGGGTCTGAACTGGCCCAGATCCTGGCCTGAATTATCTGTGAACTGTATATTTCCAAGGCTGAAATAACGCAATGAGGCGGTAAGGGCTTGGTCGTCGCTGATCTTGTAGTAGCCTGCCAGGGTGGCCAGGTATACATCATTGAGCTGCAGTTTGCGCAGCCACGGTGTATAGGTAAGGCCTATGCCGCCCTTGCTTTCATTGAAAGATGTTTTGGCCAGGTTCCAGAAGGCTGAATTTACATCTGGTGAAGTGGCGATACCAGTTTCCCCCATGCCGCCGCCGCGGGCGTCGGGCGAAATACGTAAAAATGGAACCGCAGTGGTAACAACATTAACCGTCTGTGCATGCAAGGCAATGGTGACGGTAATCAGTAAAATTGACGCAATTAGTTTAATGGTCCTCTTGCTTTTCATCTAAGTTAATTTTACGTATAGTTCTTTTCTATAGTATAGGTTTTTAAATTAAGCGGCTAAATTACAGGTTTTAAAGCAAATACGGGTTTATAAGCGTATCAGTTTGCCTGCCTGCAGAGCGGTTTCCGCACCTGCCAGGGCAGTTACCTGTAACTGGTAAATATATATTCCGGGCGCCAGTAATTGATGGTTGCTGCCGGTACCATCCCAGTCAATATCACTTGAACGGCTTCCGGGGGTATTTATTGTTTCCGTTAACGTTTTCACTAATTTACCGGTACTGGTATAAATTTTTATCGTAAGCGCCAGGTCGGTATTTGGCCGGTTATGCGTAAACCGGAAACTGGTATGGCTACTAAAAGGGTTGGGATAATTGACCAGGCCGGAAACCTGCAATCCTTCCTTTACTATCCTGAAATGAATGGTAACCGTGCTGCTGTTATTAGCAACATCCCAGGCTTTAATTACCATGGTATGAGCGCCTTCTGCCATGGCAGGTAACTGAAAACGAACGGTTCCCTGCTGGTAGCTGCCGGTGGCACTTTCAAAATAATTGTTCAGCACATAGACCTGTTTTTCATCGCCGTCTACCGTTGCCGTCAGGTCGTGTCCGATGCCCGTACCCATAATATTGATACCCGATGAATCAGCTATGGTCAGTAATAAAAGCGGGGTCGGCGCCACCACCGCGCCATCAACAAAATGATCGTTATTGAGAAAGGCTTTTACCAGCGGCCCGCTGATATCCGTACTTACACCCGAAGATCCGCCTACCAGGAAACCCGTAAAATTTCCATTGGCATCTGTCTGGCCGTTGTCTGCATAATAGCTGATCCGACCGTTGCCCAATTGGTAATTAATATCCTTGGGCACGATAAAATCCAGCGAAAACCGCCCGTTCACTACAGTTGCAACTGCTGTAAAAATGCGGTTGCGCTGCACCTGAAAGGCCTGGGGATAGCTGTCTGCATCATTGCCGCGCGTAGATACAGTTTGCGCTTTATCAAACACGGTTGCGTGCAAGGTGCCATTAAACCCTGCCTGCGTATTACCCGCCGCATCCAGTACAGTTCCTTCTACGGTATATTTTTGTAAAGCTTTCAGGGTATCCGGAACAGCACCCGGCGCTTTTCCGTTAATGGCCGTTGTTGTTACCCGGTACCTGGGATATGCAAGGGTGAGGGCCGGATCGCCCAGCAGGGTAAATTTCCGGTTATTGGTAATATCTGACTGTGTCTGGTACGTGAAATTTTTAGCTTGCCGAAGGGCGGTACCCAGGCTTGGGTAACTACCATCGGCACGGGGCTGCAGGGCTGCCTGCAGGTAATTTCGGTTCATTATGCGGTTACTGAAGGCAAACACCAGCCGGGTGGTGGTCATCAGGGCAATGGCCCCGGTCTTATCGCGCAGCAATATATTTTCACCCAGCGATGGGTTGGCGGGATTATCGTAGGGTGCAAAATCGCAGGTGGCTGTAATAAATAAGGGCAGCCTGTACGTATTCGTCCAGGTATCTGCAATGGCCTGTTCCAGCACCACTTCTTCTGCCAGCCGGGTAGAACTGCCATGCCCATTGTAATTCCAGATAAGGGTACCGTTTTGTACCTGTTCATTGATGGCTTCATTCACATCCGGGTAGCGGCTGCCGGCCGGTGTGCTGATCTGCTCATAGACATCGAGGTAAATCTTATTTTGGAGGAACAGCGGGTTGGTGGCGGCTGCCGCGGCAGTGATGGCTTCGGCATCATTCAGGTGTAGGTTCTGGTCCTGGTCGTCTGCAATAAATGTTTGGTTATTGCGCCAGGGGCCAAGGCTTTGGGGATCCGTATAATTGGTCAGTTTGTCAACATAGGCCTGGGCCTGGGCAATGGTTTGGGCCGGTATCCTGCCAATACCGATATCCAGGAGGTTGGTGACCAGGCCGGAATTGATGTCTTCATTATCGTCCAGGAAACCAAAGAAATCGTCGGACGTATACGAAGACAGGGGATCAAGTGAAAAGCTGTTCTCGTAGGCGGGCACATAATTGCTGTTATTCTTAATACGATCCTTATAATCGAAGGAAGCATCGCCGAAAAGCAGGAGGTATTGCGGGCGTTTGGTACTGTCTGTGCCGGCCCGGTCGTAATACATTTTTACAAAATCGCGGATGGCCGAAGGATCGGCCAGGCCCGATGAAAATTCGTTGAATACCTGGTCGGTGGTTACCACCACCGTTTTAAGGTTGTCTTTTTGCTGGTGAAAAAGGGCAATTTTATTGGCGGCCTGCAGAAGAGGCGGATAGCTGACAACCAGCAGATCGGCCAGTGCTGCCTGGTGCAGGTCCTGGTTATCGACCCGGCCAATGGCGGCAGGAGTTAAAAACCCGTTTGAAAAGGCGATGTATTCATGCAGGCTGCCGGCATCGTTGGCAAAACTGGCAGTGGTGCCGCTTGTTTTGATGCGCATGCTAACAGGTTGTGTAATATCCGTTATATCCCAGACCCGGGTGCTGGCACTGGTGTTTTGCAGGCTAAAGCCGGCGGTGTTTCCGCTGCCTACACTGTTCCAGTCGCGGAACATCAATTGCTCATCGGTAGTGATGGCCAGGTTGCGCCGGCAAAAAATTTCGAACCAGTCTATCCAGCCTTCGGCATTCAGTCCGCCCGGTGTAAAGGTATAAGTAAGCGTAAGGCTGGCAGCGGGGTTAAAGTCGGCCATTGACTGCTGGCTTTTTGCAAACAGGTCAAGATTGGTACTGCCTACGGCGTCGATATCCTGCTGCAGGGTGGTTTGCCCGTTCATAGACAGGGTAAACCTGCTTGCGGCACCGATTGAACGGGCTACACAGGTAGAAACAAGGGTTGCGGGCTGGCCGCTGCTGATATTTGTAAGGGGAATGCTGAACACCCGCGCAGACAGGTGGCCGGGCAATGCAGATAATTCTTCTCCATACCAGTCTTTGCTGCTGTTCAGGAAATTGACCGTATCCAGCTCGTGAAAATAGCGTTCAGAAAAGGAGCCAACCGTTGTATTGGCAACGGGCGTGCTGTCCTGGTCCTTTATTCTTTTACCGGCGGTTCCGATATTAATATAATAATAAGAACGGTTGTCATATAGATTTTTCTGGTGCTTAAACCGGTGATGGAGGGAGTCGGGTAACCATTTGTCAGGACCTGGGGCAAAGAAAAGGAAATAGTCATTTCCGTTGAAAATACCATCACCTCCGTCATTTACAAAAATGGCGTTCTCTGCCAGGTCATCGGTTTTAGCACCGTTGCAAGCTTCGGGCAGCATGGCGCCCCCGTTCCCGAACAACCGGATGGAGGCAGCCGAAAGGCCCGTGGTTGTAATGCCCAGCTTATTCAGGATTGTCATATCTACTTTATAAATACCCGGTGCGGTAACACTTATTTTATACCAGTTGCCCGAAGCCAGCACGGAACTGCTTTTATAACTGCGCTGGCCCCGCCCCAGCAGGCAGGCAACCAATAGCAGCAGAAAAAAGCACCCTTTTCGCATGTTCATTAAGCTTTTCAGGTAATACGGAACACCCTTTCCCTTATTCGCCATTCATCGATTATTGGATGGTAAGCAAAACGGGCGAATGGGCGGGCCAGGCAACCCCCTCTCCTAATGGCCGTACTTTCAGCAGGGAGTTGTTTCAGCGGCGGCTTCCTGGCATTTTCAAAATTAGAATAATCCTTGCTTGTTTTTAACGTATTTATACGAGACTGATCGCAGAAAGCTACTTATATTCGCATGTACTGGGCAAAAGCTTTAGCGTTAAATACAATATAAACTTCAACATCCCGTTATTTTATTCTAAAACCGGCTTCACAATGGCTATTAAAATGAACTGGAAGACCTTACTTGTTATTTTGTCGTGCAGCGCAGGCATTGCCTCCTGCAGCCACAAAAACAAAAGCGGTAAATCCGATGTAACTGGCTGGAACTACAATGATAAAAACATGGGTGGTTACCAGGTATCAAAGGAGAAAGAAGAGAAAACAGGTCCCGGTCTTGTATTTATACAGGGCGGTACGTTTACTGAAGGTGCTACCCAGGAAGATGTAATGGGCGACTGGAATAATATTCCGCGCCGTATTACGGTAAACTCGTTTTACATCGACCGTACTGAAGTAGCTAACATTCACTACCGTGAGTATATGTATTGGGTAAATACAGTATTTGATGGTGATGAATACCAGGGCATCCGCGATGCAGTGTTGCCGGATACCTTGGTATGGAGAAGCGAGCTGGCTTATAACGAGCCGCTGGTGGAATACTATCTCCGTCACCCATCCTACAACTACTACCCTGTAGTGGGCGTAACCTGGAAACAGGCCAATGATTTTTGTGCCTGGAGAACAGACCGCGTAAATGAAGGCGAGCTGATTAAAAGAGGCTATATCAACAAGAACTCTTTAAAGAACATGACCGGTCTTGGACAGGAAAACTTTAATACAAAAGCTTATTTACTGGGTGAATACCAGCCTACACCCGGACAGGCTGCCAAATCTAAAAAGAACCCTTTAAAGAATCCGAACGGTACCCCACGTACCAATGTAACTTTTGAGGATGGTATATTGTTACCGGGCTATCGTTTACCAACGGAAGCAGAGTGGGAATATGCCGCACTGGGCCTGGTTAACCAGAACCCGATGCCGTCTTCAAAAGAAGGCAAAAGGGGTGAAGAGTTGCTGGCCAACAAACAGGTATACTCCTGGAGCCAGAACGTGAACGGCCTGCGCGATACCCGCCGCGGAAGCTGGCAGGGTACCTTCCTGGCAAACTTTAAAAGAGGTGCCGGCGATAATATGGGTGTGGCTGGTGGTTTGAATGACCGCGCTGTATACACTGCACCCGTTACTTCTTTTTACCCCAATGGCTTCGGATTGTATAATATGAGTGGTAACGTTAATGAGTGGACAGCCGATGTGTATCGTCCTTTGTCTACCGTAGACAATGATGATGTAGCTTCTTACCGTGGTAATAAATATACAACCGACGATAAATCAACCGGCAAAGTAGAAAGAGACAGCTTGGGCAGGATCAAGAGCCGCTTTGTTACAGACGAAGAAAGCAAGAACCGCCGTAACTACCAGAAAGGTGATGTTATCAACTACCTGGATGGTGACTCATTGGTACTGGGCGTATCATATGGTTATGGTAAAACAACCCTGATCAGCGATAAGTCGAGGGTAATCAAAGGTGGCAGCTGGAACGACCGTGCTTACTGGTTAAGCCCCGGTACACGCCGTTTCCTGGAAGAAGATCAGTCTGCCAGCACCCTTGGTTTCCGTTGCGCAATGGACCGCGTAGGCAGCCCTGAAGGCAATGGCCATGGTACCGGTATCAACTACAAGCAAAGGAGACAGAATAACCGCAAAAAATAAAGAGATTGATATTATCTGTTAAAAGCCGTTCCTGCTGGAGCGGCTTTTTATTTATAGTGATGTATACATTTTACTGGCAAGCAAATCAGCCATCATCCCAGCAGAAATCAGCCATCCAAATTCATTCATGTTGTAATTTTGAACGATGACGACTGAACAATTATACCAGCTCTATCTTCAATACCCTTCTGTACAAACAGATACCCGGAAACTGAAAAAGGGAGATATTTTTTTTGCATTGAAAGGACCCAGCTTTAATGGCAATGCCTTTGCCCTGCAGGCACTGGAAACAGGTGCGGCCTATGCAGTAGTAGACGAAGCCGCCTTTGCTGTGCATGAAAAAACAATATTGGTGACTGATGCGCTGGCTGCTTTGCAGGAACTGGCCAGATACCATCGCCGGCAATTTACCATTCCCTTTATTGCCATTACGGGCAGCAATGGTAAAACCACCACCAAAGAGCTGGTGCATGCCGTGTTATCTGCCCGGTATAAAACTTACACCACTGAAGGCAATCTCAATAACCATATCGGCGTGCCGCTTACGATCCTTTCGATAAAAAAAGATGCCGCCATGGCCGTGATTGAAATGGGCGCTAACCACCAGCAGGAAATTGCATCGTATTGCCAATACACGATGCCTACTCATGGCATCATTACCAATGCAGGCCTGGCACACCTGGAAGGATTTGGCGGCCCGGAAGGCGTTAAAAAAGGCAAGGGAGAGTTGTATGATTACCTGCGGGCGAACAATGGAATCGCCTTCGTGATGTGGGACTATGACTACCTGCGCAGCATGAGCAAAGGCATACCCGTGTTGTTTACCTATGGCACGCAGGATGCAGCCGTTACCGGTAAAGCCATCAAAACAGCATCTTTTCTGGCGGTTCAATTTACAAAGGGTCTGCAGGAAACCATTCAATCGCAACTGGTGGGTGACTATAATTTACCTAACATACTGTGTGCTGCTGCTGCCGGCGTCTTTTTTAACGTACCTGCCAATGACATCAAAGATGCTATAGAAGGATATGCCCCATCCAACAGCCGATCGCAGCTGCTGCAAAAAGGCAGTAATAGCATTATACTGGATGCTTATAATGCCAACCCATCGAGCATGAAAGCTGCCATCGAGAACTTTGCCCGGATGCCGGCAAAAACCAAAATACTGATACTGGGCGGAATGGCAGAGCTGGGCGACGCCAGTATAGAGGAACATAAAAAAATTGTTGAACTGATCGGCCGGCACAGCTGGCAGCAGGTAGTTTTAACGGGCGGCGATTTCTTAAAGATTCAGCATCCCTACACCAGCTTTGAAAATGCCCTGCAGGCAAGGGATTGGTTCAGGCAAACACAGCCGGCAAATGCCAGTATTCTGGTAAAAGGCTCGCGCAGCATGCAGATGGAAAAAGTATTGCAGGATGCATAAACAACTTCTTTATTAGCACAAGCCCTACCTTTGCAGATTAAACAGGTATATGGCAGAAAAAGAGAAGCGCCCCGGCTATTTGTTAACTGTTTTAAGCAATAAATGCCCGCGTTGCAGGGAAGGATTTATTTACAAAGAAAAGAGTTCATACAAACTCCTGTCTATTGTAAAGATGGTGGAGAAATGCCCGGTTTGCGGCCAGCCCACCGAAATAGAAGTTGGTTTTTATTATGGTACAGGCTATGTAAGTTATGCTTTGTCGGTAGGTCTATGCATAGCGTCCTGTATTGCCTGGTGGCTGATCATCGGTTTTTCGTTTGATGATGACCGTTTCCTGACCTGGCTGATCTGCAATGCGGTTTTTTTAGTAGCCATACAACCGCCAATGATGCGCCTTTCGCGAACCCTCTGGCTTTCCTGGTTTGTTAAATACGATCCCAAGTGGAAACAGAATAAACCCGACGAGCACAAAGACCGCATCATACCCGAGCAAATGGGGAACTGGTGATTAAATCAACTTTCAAAAGTAAAAAATCAACATGCCTTTGACGCCCCCCGCGTTTGAATTTTCACTTTTTAATTTCCCCGATAAGTATATAACCACAGACCTGCATACCGGCTTTTAACAAGGTAGCCTTGGATGCCTTGTTACTGATATCACACCTGGCGGCGGGTATTCTATCCTGCAGGTAAGCGGCTTTTTTTAATTCCTGTGCCATTAAACTACCCAGCCCCTGGCGGCGAAAGGATTCTTTTACCTCGTAAAACATATCAATAAAGGGCAGGTTATAGTTCCAGACAAAGCCCCCCGTGGCGACTACTTCACCTGCTTTTTCCAGTACATACTCCCCTCCTTCATCATACTGCCCGGTAGGCCTTCTTTGCCTGAAATAGACGCCCGGGATATCAAGATAAGTAGTCAATTGATCTTTAAAAAGAATCCGCTCGGCAAAAATATTATGGCCATATTCATATAGCAGGCTGGTAAGTAAAACGTCGTTGCTCTGGCTTTCGACAAATGACGCATTGGCCGCTGCCTGGAATGCCGTAAAAACAAGGCCTGCTTCTTTCCGGAAAGATGGTAACAAATAAAATTCAAAGATCGCATCCCTGTCCTCCCGCTTATCTTTCCCCCATACTCCGCCATATCCGATCTTTATGTCTTCCTGCCAAAAAACATAGGTATCCGCCCAGCCGGCATTATGGCATTTATTATAGATGAACTGGAAATTGCCTTCCTGCAGAAATAAATCGCGGAGCGGCTGGATCTCTTCCAGTTCACATTTTTTAATATGGGTTTGCATATATATTGTTTGCCGGTAGTTACGAGTTAAGCGGAACGGCCGGCAACTGAAAAATTTTCTACGCTAATTTCACGATATTTATCCCGTTTTAAAAATAAAGATATGAATATCATATACCGCGCACTGGGTAGCTTTTTTTTACTACCGTTTTTCTTGTTACCGGCGGAAGCGCAAACAATCAAAACCGATAAGAAACTACAGCAAGGTATCGAAGCCCTTACCCAACATTTCCAGGGAACTGCCGGCGTATATGTGTATAATTTAAAGACCGGCAAGCAGGCAGGCATCAACGCAGATACAGTTTTCCCCACGGCAAGTATTGTGAAAATACCCATCCTGGTAGGCCTCTTCGATAAACTTGAAAAGGGTGAACTTGGCTGGCACCAGGACCTGTATTACCGCGACTCCATGAAATACGGCGGCTCCGGCCTGATGCAATATTTTAAAGACAGTTCGAAGACTTCTGTAAGCGTGCTGGCGGCGCTGATGATTGCCTACAGCGACAATACTACTGCCCTTTGGTGCCAAAGCCTGGCAGGTGGGGGGGAGGCTATCAACAACGTACTCAGCGCAGCCCGCTTTGAACAGACCCGGGTTAACTCCCGCACAGCCGGCAGGGAAAAAATAAGGGAGGTATATGGCTGGGGACAAACCACGCCGCGTGAAATGGCCGGTTTGCTGGCCCGTATCCGCCTGGGCAATATTGTTTCACCCGCTGCCGGTGAAAAAATGTACCGGCTGATGACCCACGTGTATTATGATGAATACGCACTGTCGCAGGTACCGCCCTTTGTACAGGCCG
>CAXTMV010000049.1:16518-25984 GCA_964245425.1 uncultured Flavihumibacter sp.
TTCCAGGTCAGAGCTGGTAATGGTAAATGCACCTCATGGCGATTATGTTTTCTATGTGGCCACTAAAAATAATAAAGATCAAAGCTGGAAACACAACAATGAAGCCTGGGAATTATCGCGTAGGATATCCGCCTTTCTATTGAATTATTTTGAGCCCCATTCCGGATGGACGCCACCGGCAGGCAATGAAAAATATTTTGAAGAATAAATATCACCGGGGATAATCATTTACAGGTATACTTATCTTTTATTTTCATTAAAGGTCTTGTAGAGCAGCCCATACTTTCACCGATGATACAACACCGGCATTTTAGTGGATAAAGAGCGTCAGAAAGTTATTAACAGGCCGGCAAATCTCCCCAACACCGTGGCTGATATGCCAAATCAATAATAGCCGCTATGCATATGACCTAATTGTTACCAAAGGCTCATTCAGTTGAACCAGTTAACACTAATTTAATAGCCGCCTTAATGCTGGCTTTACATGCCGTTTGTTTCTTTGCAAAACCAATATACATGAAACAAGTTCTTCTTGGTATGGCAGGCGTTTTGTACGGATCAATGCTGGCGGCGCAACCGCCCAAAGAAAAACCCAATATTTTTATTGTCACCACCGATGGGTTCAGGTGGCAGGAAATATTTAACGGTGCCGATCCCGCCCTGTTAACCAATAGCAGCTACGTGCAGGACAGCAGCCTGCTGCTGCAGTTATACGGTGGCCCTACAAAAGAAATTCGCCGCCAGAAACTGCTTCCCTTTTTCTGGTCTACCATTGCCACACACGGGCAGTTGTATGGCAACCGTAGCTATCATAACAATGCGGATGTACACAACCTGTATAAGATTTCTTATTCCGGGTACAATGAAATCTTTACAGGTTATGCAGACTCCAGGTTAATCGTAAACAAGCCCCGCTACAACGATAATGAAAACCTGCCGGCTTACCTGAACAGCCTGCCGGCCTACCAGGGCAGGGTAGCCGCTTTCAGTTCATGGAATATTTTTCCCTACATACTCAACGAACCCAAAAGTAATTTCCCGGTAAACAGCGGGTACGAAAATTTCCCGGCCACGGACACATTAATGAAGATGATCGATAAGGTACAGAATAGCATCCACGACAGGCCCGCCTGCCGATCGGATATGCTTACATTCCTGATGGCCAAGCAATATCTCCGGCAGCAGCATCCCAAAGTAATGATCCTGTCGCTGGGAGAAACCGATGAATTTGCACATGAAGGCCAATATGATATGTACCTGCAACGGGCCAATGATGTAGACAGAATGCTGGCCGAGTTATGGTATTATATGCAGACCGATCCTTTTTATAAAAACAACACAACTTTTTTTATTACTACCGACCATGGAAGGGGGAATAAAAACAGCAGCTGGCCGGGCCATCACCTGTTTATAAAGGGTTCGGGAGAAATATGGCTGGGCATGATAGGAGCTGGCATTGCAGAAAAAGGAGAGATAAAAACAAAAGGTCAGATCTACCAGGACCAGATTGCGCAAACCATTGCAGGCTTATTAGGAGAAAAGTTTGAAACAGCACATAAAACCGGCCGCCGCATTCCGCTGCCAGCGGTGGAAACACCGCTTGAGCCGCTGCAGGTGCTGTCTGCCTCCCTGAAATAAAAAAAAACAGGCGAAGCTTTTTACTGCTTCGCCTGTTCTGATCGAAATAATATAGTTTTCAATAACCAGGGTTCTGGTACATTTTCTCAGGGTTCAATTTGTATTCGCTCAATGGGATTGGGAAATAAAAATCTTTGGTAGTACAATTCGTAAGGGGCGAGTTGTCATAATTTGCCTGGCTTTTGCCCTGAAAATAAGTGACCAGGTCAGTGGCATTGAAAAACCGGGTCAGATCATGCCAGCGGTGGTGTTCAAAAGCCAGTTCAATTCTCCGTTCATGCAGGATGGCCAGTTTTAAGGTTGGATAGCTCGCAGCATAACCGGCATCTGTTTGCATGATAGCATAAGAAGGCCTTTGTGCCCTTGTTCTTACCATGTTCAGGTACAGAATGGCATTTGCATTATCGTTCAGGTACATATACACTTCTGCCAGGTTCAGAATGATATCTGCATAGCGTATCAGTATCCAGTCGTTGCCACCATAACCCAGTGTACCGGCGGCGGCACTCGCATCGCGGAATTTGGTAATAAAATAACCAGCCGAACCTGCAGCATATTTAACGGAATAGGTGGTACGCAGGTCGCCTGTTTCAAATTCATTCAGCAAATCTTTGGTAAAAAGGCCGCCTGCTCCCTGCGAAGGGAATTGTGAATCGATGGTTTCTCCTTTTGCCTGGTTATTCCTGGCCAGTGCCGATGAATAATTGGCATCGCCCTGTTTGTAAACGATCTGGAAAATGATTTCCGGGTTGGTTGATTTTTTTGTAACGTCAAATACATCTGTAAAAGGTATATCAGACAGGTTGGCAAATGTTTTCTGGTTATAGCAGGCAAGCAAATAGGTTTTTGCATTGTTGAGGTTGTCTGCCGCTTTGGATGCATCCAGGTTGGTAGCCATGGTAAGGTATACCTGGCCCAGCAGCGCATTGGCCGCCTGCAAAGAAACCCTTCCTTTTGCTGCTGCGGGTTGTACAATCGGCAGGTTACTGTTCACCACATCTTTTAAATCGGCTATTATCTGGGTGTATACGTTCTCCTTTTTTTCCCTGAAAGTCAGCGCCGTCGCCTGCTCTGCCGATGTAAGCCTGTCTGTTACCAGGGGTACATCCCCAAACTCACGCACCAGGTTAAAATACATGTAGGCCCTGATGAATTTCATTTCTGCTATGTATTGCGTTTTTGTCTGGTCGCTGGCAAAACTTATCTTATTAATAACCGACAGAACCAGGTTGGCCCTTGAAATCGGCGTGTACAGGGCCGTCCAATGACTGAACAGGTAACTGTTGCTGGCCACCAGTGAAAAAGCGGTGAACTGGAATGGTTCTCCGTTATTAGACTGGTTATCGGTTGTATTCACGTCATCCGCCCGATCATCCGTCCACAATTGTGCGCCTTCACCTACGCAATTGCCGCTCCGGACTGCCTGGTATACACCATAGACACCGGTAGCAATATCGGTCTCTGTCTGGTAACCATTGTCTACCGATACACTGTTGGGGTTCGACTGCTGCAGAAAAGTTTTTTTGCAACCATTCAGTCCTGTTAGTAATAGCAGGATCAGTAATATTGAAAGATAGTTCCGCATATATATATATTTAAACATTCTTAATTAAAACGCCACTTTTACGCCGGTATTAAATGATCGCGCCAGGGGATATTTACCATAGTCTACACCGGGTGTAAGATTTGAGCCGTTGTTAAAATCAACTTCGGGATTATAGCCCAGGTATTTGGTAATGGTAAATGCATTATCGACAGATACATACCACCGGAGCCCGCTGATGCCCAGCTTTTTTGTAAATGACAGTGACGTTAAGTTAATACCCGCAGTGAGGTTGGTACACCTGAGAAAAGAACCGCTTTGGAGGTAATAATCGGATAAGCGGGTACTATTACTTTGTGAGCCGCCGCGCGAAGCCCTGTATTCATGGCCATTACCAGGCTGTGCTTCACTTCTGTAACGCTGATCAATAACCGCATATTGGTTGCCGGAGCCTTCCATGTTCCGGAGATAATAATCCTGTCCGTCCAGTATCTGGCTGCCTTTGGATCCATTGAAAGACGCATTAAAATCGAATAGCTTATAGCTGGCATTCATGCCAAAGCCATAAGTAAAATCAGGGTAAGGAGAGCCGATAACGTCCTTGTCTGCATCGGTGATAAGGCCATCGCCGTTTTTATCCTTGAAATAGAGATCGCCCGGGTTTAAAGGCGTGGTTGAATACGTAGAAATGGGGAAGGCCTGTAACTGGTAGCCTTTGGGAAATTTATTACCATTTGCCTTGTATACGGCCAGGTCTGCATTTACCCGATCCATATCACTTTGCCTTACCATGCCGGCTACTTTTACACCGTAAAAAGAACCTACGGGTGCACCTTCCCTGGTAACATGGGTAATATAACTTCTTTCGGCACCATTGGTTTGTATTTCACTGGCACCGCCGAGGCTGATTACTTTATTTTTATTGGCGGTAATATTGCCGCTAAAGTTCAGGTTAAAATCCTGGCCGCGGATCACTTTTACATCCAGCTGTAAATCGAAACCCTGGTTCCGGATATTGGAATTGTGCAGGTTGGTTAAAATAGAAGTGGCACCAGACAATGCGGAAATATTTTCATTGTACAACAGGTTAAAAGACCGGCTCGTATAATAGATAAAGATAACGGACAACCGGTTATTCAATACCACCGCATCGGCACCAAAATTATATTGTGAAGTTGACTCCCATCCCAGTTTGGCATCTGTAATACCGCCTGCCCAGGTGGCATTGTTTACCGTGCTGCCAATGGGTGCGCCGCCGGAACCGGTCAGATCCTGCTCATATCCGTAATTGGGAATATTATTATTGCCCGTGAGGCCCCAGCTGGCGCGAAGCTTCAGGCTTGAGTTATGACCCAGCCAGTCGTGGTAAAAATCTTCGTTCGAGATCGTCCAGCCCGCAGAAACAGAACCAAATTTACCCCAGCGGTTTTCAGGCCCAAACCTGGAAGAAGCATCCTGCCGGTAAGAACCCATCAAAAAATAACGATGGTTGTAATTGTACACGACCCTGCCCAGGTAAGATATCAAGGTAGTTGTTGATTTACCGGTACCGGCCAGCCTGGAAAAATCGCCCGCAGTAGAGCCGCCCGATGTAATCTCGGGTATCAGGTCGTTGGTAAAATTTTTCACCGCTACGGCTACCACATCATTGGTTGTTTGCTGGGCGGTATAACCGGCCAGTACGTCAAAACTATTTTTGCCGAATTGCTTTTTATAGTTCATGGTATATTCAGCCAGCCGGTCCTGGATATTCAGGAACTGCGCGGATGCATTGGCGGCCAGGATAGATTGCGAAGAACCCGCCGGGTTAATACCATTGCTCAGGTTGGTTGGATAATAATATTCATATTTCTCCGTGTAGGTTTCTGCTCCCAGGTTTACTTTAAACGCCAGATCTTTTATTATTTGGTAAGTGGCGCTTGCGTTATACGTTCCGCGGGTTCCCTTCCGGGTAATTTTTACTCTTTGTGCCAATGCAAGCGGGTTTTCAATGCCCTGGAAGGCATAGGCGTAACCATCTGTCTGTGCTCCGGCACCCTTATCTGCCAGTACCAGGCTTCCATCCGGGTTAAATGCCGGGAAGATGGGCATATATATTAAAGCACCGAGTATGGGCCCCTGGTTAAAACGGCCTTCCTGTACTTCGCGGTTATCCGTATTGGTTACAAACATGCTGGATGAAACTTTTATCTTGCTGGATACGTCCGCATCTATATTCGCCCGCAGGTTGATTCTTTTCTGGTAGGTGCTGTTCAGGATACCGGGCTGATCAAGGTAACCACCACTTACTAAGTAACGAACCCCATTGCTGCCCCCTGAAAACGATAGGTTATGCCGTTGCACCAGCGCATTGCCATACAATACGTCCTGCCAGTCTGTGTTATACTTAGGCTGAATGATCTTTTGTGTAGGAAAATCATACAGGTCTTTGATAATACACACAGAACAACCTGTAGCCGTCTGGCCCGATTTTGTTACCCTTGTGGCGTTGTCGTCCGAGTAAAATGCATCGTTCCAGGCAATGCCTTTAGACACCAGGATATCTTTGTAATTGGCATTGCGGCCATTTACAAAAAGATCAGTAAACTGGTTCGCGTTCAACAGCTTTACTTTTTTTGCCAGTTGCTGGCTGCTGAGCTGGTAATCATAGCTGAGTGTTCCCTTGCCCAGCTTACCGCGTTTGGTGGTGATCAGCACTACCCCACCCGATGCCCGCGAACCATAGATAGCAGCAGAAGCGGCGTCTTTCAGGATTTCTATTGATTCAATATCATCGGGATTGATAAAAACATCGTTGCCGGCAGTTGACGGCGTGTAACCATTTGTCTGGTTGCCGCCATTGCCCTGACCTTGGGTAATGTTTCCGCCCACCGGGTATCCGTCTATCACATACAGGGGTTCTGAGCTGGCATTGATAGAACCAATACCGCGCACCCTGATTTTAGCACCCGAATAAGGCGCACCGCTTACCTGCGATACCTGTACCCCTGCTACTTTGCCTACCAGGGCCTGGCTAACGGTAGGCGCACTCAGGTTCAGTTCACTTGATTTTACACTGGAGATAGACCCGGTAATATCACTTTTTCTTAACCGCTGGTAGCCTACATATACTTCTTCCAGCATCTTTGCATCTTCTTTCAACCGGATTCGGATAGTTGCGCCCGCTACCATTGCTTCCTGCGATGCATAACCGGTTGCTGAAAACACCAGGATGCTTTGTTCTTCCGCTTCAATACTGAACTGGCCACCGGCATTGGTGACCACACCTTTGCGACTGTTCTTTATCAGCACATTCACATTGGCAATGGGCTGATCTTTCTCATCTGTAACGGTGCCGGTTACCTGCTTAAATATATTTTTTTTGTGCGCAGGCACATGGTCGTTTGCATAAACAACGGCCGGCAGCGCAAACGTTGCCACGAGCAGGAAAAAGCTGAACGGCCGCCGCAGTAATAATTGCTTTGCCCGGTAACCATTTGTACATTTCTTTGTCATTGTATATATTGTTTTTCGCAGTAATGAAACTTACCAGTTAATGTTCATGCTGTTTACGTTGTTGCGGCGCGATGAGCTGACCGCTATCCCATAACCGTAGGTATCCAGGAAGCAAAAACCTTCCAGTTCGTCACTCCGGTCTATATCCGCCACTTTCAATACCTCCTGTTTGCCGGAGGCGACGGACTTTGCCAGGTCTATATAGGTAAAGCGCCATCCCCTTCCTTCTGTTTTATTTTGTATGAGCACCAGCTGCCCCTTGTCAGCCATCCAGTAGAGGTTTTGTACCCAGGGTGTACAGGTAAATTTTTTGTACAGCACATTTCTATCGGAAGTCTTTTTCGCTTTTTGTAAAGTAGCGGGGTCGTACAACCGCACCTCGTTCCCGTTGTTGCCATAATCTGCTGTGGCCACATACCATTTTTTGTTATACTGTAGATATTCGGGTCTTGTGCCCTGGATGCACGCATCATCTTCAATTGTATTCAGCAGGTTGCCATCCAGTGTTCCGGTTCTTTGCAAGCCGGGCCAGTTAATACAATAAATGACTGCCCGCCATAAAGTGCCTTCTTTGTTCAGCCGTATACTGTTACCAATAAACACCGGTTCTGATCCGTGATAGGCAATACCGGTCGGGTGATTGATAACATCCGTATCATGCAGGGTCAGTTTCATTTCCCGGTGCTGGTATACCAGGCTATCGCCCTCCCGGCGGTATTCGCGGATCAAACCCACTTCACGGTCGCCGTATAAAAAGATCCGGCCGTTCTGTAAAGAGATTCCCTGGCACGCGCCTAGTGAATCATACGTATACGATTGTTTCAACAGCATCTCCGGCCCCTCGGCAGGTGAGGAAATGATAAAGGCTGCGGCGATTGCGAGAAAAGTGATCAGAAGTTTCATAAAAAATATTTAATGCCATTGCTCAGGGATCCATGGGTTCCAGGGGGTTAATCTGTAAAGCCTCTATCAGCGGATAAAATTCCATTTCGGTTTCGCTTAGGCGACGCCCGTTTTTATAGGGCGCTTCATTCAGTTCTTTCAGGCAGCGGCTGATCAGTGTACCCTCAATCATGCTGCTCTGGCCACGGGTGGTGCAGGTGAGGGCAGGTTTTGTAAACGGAATGCCATACCGGTATATCAGTCTTACTGTGTTGCGCATATTGGTGGTGGTATGCCTGGCGTGGGGGTCTATCAATACGGCGCTGGCGGGGATATGTAATGTTTCAACCAGGTATTTTTTCATTTCAATGGCTTCGCAGAACCTGGTTTTATACGGATGAACCTTACCGCCGGAAGCAACAATAAAGGGCGCAAGGCCTTTACGGAACTGCAAAGCAGCCAGGCGGCAGCGGATCATGCCTTCTGCACTTAATGCCACGGTAAGCTCTTCCGGGCCCGCGCCGGGTATCATGATAACGGAATAAGGATAGCTGGCCCATGCAATGGTTTTAATCCGCTCTGCAGCAGTTTTGTTTTCAGCATTGCGCATAGGCTCATAGTCTGCTGCATTATTTCTTTCGTTGATTTCAAGAAAACGAAGCGCTGCAATAAGCGAAGGTTCGAAAAACAAATTTGCTTCGCTGGCTTCCCGCCCGATGCTGTAAACAGCATCATATAATAATGACAGGTAACGCCTGTCTTGCACATTAAAAGAAATGGAATCGATATTGGGATAATTGGCTTTTCTGCCTGCGGCATACACGCCTATCGCAAAGTTGATGCCCCGCGCGTCCTGCTCCCAGGCTTTCAGCAAAATTTCTTTTGGGGCCAGCTGCCGAAACAGTATGTAGTTGCCAGAAGGGATAAGGTCTCGTTTCACCAGTTTCTCCAATACATTATTATTGGCATACAGTGCAGCCAGACGGCCGGAGATTTGGCTTATCTCATCTTCTGCGAATATAAGTGGCTTAATAAAACAGGCAACGCTGTCTTTGCAATCAATCCCAATTTTTGACATACGCTCTTTTCGATCTGCAAGCATCGCTTTAAGCGCAGGGTCCTTTGCAAGTAATTGGGAAACCGCTTTATCGTGTTGTAGTAAACTGAGCAGGTAGTAATTTTTTGCCGCTACAGTATTGCCGTTGCCCGTTATTATACCGGGCGAAACAGCAGGTGATGACTGGGCGCAGACAACAATTGAAAAAAACAGCAGGCAGGCTGCTGCTACTACGCTATTCATGTTTTGGTTACCATTGTTTGGCGGCAAAATTGAAAAACGACTGTTAACACAACATCACGGAACTATTACGCCATTGTTATCATTGACCAGCAATTACTGCACGGCAAAAGAAATAGCTACCGGTTACCGGGCAAGCGCACCTACCTGTTCGTATGTGACCTACGAATCAGTTCAGGCAAGACGGCCGTATGGAAATTTGTTGAATGGAACGACAAAGAAAAAGCCACCGCTGAAAAGGCGATGGCTGTAAGAATTAAAACAGGTTAGGAGAATGATTTATTTACCGGCGGTCTTCTTAACGCTTTTTAATTTATGATCTTTCCGGAAAGCCTTGGCAATATCTACAGCAAATAACTTGCTGGCTTTTTTAAGGTTGCTTTCAAATTTTTTCTTGTCGAGCTTATTCTTATATTCAGCCAGTGCGCCCGATAATTTTTCAAATACCTCTTTTCTTGCTTGCTTCTTGGTTAACTTTTTTACAGGTGTGGTTTTTTGTTCAATGTCTGCCATATATGACTTCTTTTGTTGTGATAAAATAAGAGCTACAAAATTAACGTAAAGATAATATTGACAATATTATCTTTTTATCGGTCTATTCGATCTTAACC
>CAXTMV010000050.1:0-8651 GCA_964245425.1 uncultured Flavihumibacter sp.
TTTCGCGGGTATTCTTTTCAAGGGGGGCTATCATGGCGGCAAAATCTGCTTGCGGGTAAGGTTCAAACCGGTGATGCTCATGATCGCTATTCCGTTGTCTTTGTTTTTTTACAGGTGTCTCCTTAAATTTTTTTATATAATATTCATATACACTGTCGTGCGGCGCTATCACGTCGCCATGCGGCAGCGTATAAGGCAAAAAAAGAAAAAAAGGTTTGGTATGCGGCCCTTTTAAAAAATGCATGGCCTGCTTATGTATGTAATCGGCCGAGTACACCGCGTTGCTGTTGGCATTTTCCGGAAAATTGATCTGCTGGTGGTTGTTCCATAAATGGTCAGGATAATAATTATGCGCAAGACTCTGACAATTGTACCCAATAAACTGATCAAAGCCTTTTTTATTGGGATCGCCGGAAGTGGTAATATAACCCAACCCCCACTTACCAAAAGCAGCTGTAGCATAACCATGTTGCTGTAGTATATTGGCAATGGTAACAACAGAATCCGGCAGGGGATACTGCCCTTCGGGTTCAAAACCTTTATTGCCGCGAATGGCCGTATGCCCTGTATGCAGGCCCGTCAGCAGGCTGGCCCTGGAAGGTGCGCACACGGTTGAACCAGCATAGAATTGCATCAGCTGAAGACCGTTCCTGGCCAGGTGATCTATCTGCGGCGTTTCCGTTTTTTGCTGTCCATAGCAACCCAGGTCGCCATAACCCAGGTCGTCTGCCAGTATTAAAATAATATTGGGTTTTGTTTGCGGCAAGCGGTTTTGCGCATAGCTGGCGGCAGACAACAATATCACTAAAAAAAGAATGGCGTGCTGTAGGCAGATGGCGCGGATGAAACAGTTTAGGTAATGCCTGGGTGCAAAAACCTTCGTATTAATTTTCTTTCTAAAAAATGCAACAATAAACGGCAGGTATGATTGCTGTAACAAATCTTGTAATTTAGGCTGGCAGCAAATGTAAACGACCCGGGGCCATTTAAGCATTGACTGCCCGTAATTTATTTTCAATCTGCTTTGGTTAAGGTTTCCAATAACCATCTGCAAAATGCAGGTATTGCTGCCAGTCGTATAGTGTTACATCATGTTTGCCTTCTCGGATATGGTAATGAATGGTGGCACCAACCGGTTGCTGCAAAGCGGGCATGCTGTCGGCGTCGATGCCTTTTTTATTGAACAGCGCATATACAGGACTGGCATTTTGGGCGGACAGAAACTCACCCCTGGGGTCCGACCACTGGTCGCCCGCTGCGCTGGCTACGTATAAAGGGCGCGGTGCCATCAATGCCAGCAGCATGTGCTGGTCAACCGGCAGCGCTGCTGCATTATCGTTGTATTTTTTATAGCTGGGTGCAAACCAATAAGGAAAATGCTGGTTGATGATGGCGATGGTTTCTCCATACCATCTTTTTGAAAGGGCTGCGCCGCCTTCGCCGGATTCGTTTGAAATGACAATCGCGAACCGCGGGTCGGAAGCAGCTGCCCATAAAGCGGCTTTGCCTAACCGTGAGTGCCCAATCAGTGCAATTTTTTTTGGGTCGATGTCTTTGTCCTGCTGCAGGTAATCCATCATGCGTGAAAGCCCCCAGGCCCAGGCGCCCATCGCACTCCACTCTTCCGGCCGGATCTGCAGCGTCGTTTGTAAGCTGGTGCGGATGCCGGTCTTCCAGCCATCCGCATTATCCGGCTCAATATCTCCGTAATACGCAACTGCCAGTCCGTATCCGTGCGAGAGGATTTCCCTTAGCTGCCATTGCGAGGTATCTGTAGCCCTCGATGAATCGGTAGCGCGGCTATTGAGTGTTCCCTTTGCGTGCGCTGGTATCCATGAAGTTGCCAGAAAGATACCCGAATCCGGCATGATGGTATGATTGCCTGTAAAATTGTAGCCTGTAAAAACGGGCACAGGTGCTTTTATGGCGGCTGGCAGGTAAATCAACAGATCGATATAAACACTGCTGTCTGCAGGCTGCAAATAAATTCTTACCTGTTTGCGGATGGCCAGGTTATTCAATGCGTGCCGGCTGGTTTCGCGCAATGAAAAGCGGATAGGGATCTTTTTTGTAGGATACCGGCCATACACATTCTCTTCAAATAAATGATAGAGGTAGGGCCTTTGCAGGCTGATCCAGCTGGCAGACGTTACAATCTTTTTTCCATCTTTACCCATTAACGGGTTGGGCAAAACATAGGGCGGAACGGCTTCCTCACTGGTATTAAATGTGGGCTGCTGCGCCATTATTTTTACCGGTATTGCCGCTACCAGGAAAAACAAAAAAAATATTCCTTTTATGATACTGTTGAATCGCATCATTTACCTGCAAGTTTATATACTTCCGTTCCGGCCAGTAAAAAACAACCCAGGCCATAATCTTCAAAATCGGGTTTGCTGGTATAGGTAACCGGCTGGCCATCCTTAGGTTCCTTACCAGTGCCCTGTACATAGCCCAGCACACCGTTGGGATGCAGGCAATCGGTCACCATTGTCTGCCAGGCTTTGGAAATGGCGGGCAGGTAGTCATTTTTGGCAAGCAAACCATTATTGATGCCCCAGGCCATTGCATAGGTAAACAAAGCGGTGCCTGATAATTCCTTGCCGCCGAAATCGGTTGAATCGCGCAGGCTGGGGTTCCAGCAGCCATCTGCTCTTTGCAGGGGTAGCAGGGCCTGGAGCATGTCTTTATAATCCTGCAGGTATTCCTTGTAATAAGGGCTGCTGTTGGGCAATAGAGACAGGGTGCGCACCAGGGCGGCCGTCAGCCATCCATTGCCGCGGCTCCAGTAACAGCTTTCGCCATTGGGCTCTTTGTAGGGTGGTACAAAATCTTTATCGCGCCACCACAAATGATCGATGGGATTGTACAGGCCATTGCCCCCCTGTTTGTATTTGGCGAATTCGTACATGTCATGCATACGCCTGAAATAACTGGTATCCTTATAAATAACGCCCAGCCGGGCAAATACCGGCATGGCCATTTGTATGGCGTCTACCCAGTTCCAGTCATCGATTTTATCGGTTGCCATCATGGCGTCAATAGAAGCCTTGATATCCTTGATGCGCTCTTCTTTTTTATCAAGCAGGTAAAGATCGATATAGGTTTGGCCACAGCATTGCATATCTGCATTGCGAACCGTGGTTCCCCCGTTAAGGCCCCATTGGTGCTTGTCGCCCCACTGCACGGCATAATCATAATAGGTATTTTGTTTGTTTACCTGGTAGAGGGCCATCAGGCCTTCATAGTACACGGCCCTTGTCCAGATATTACTGGGTCTTTCTTTGTTGGTAACAATGGTCTTACCGGCATCCGGCCAGGTGCGCATGAAATAGGCGTTGGCCAGTTGCATTTTTTCGAGTATGGCTTTCTTTTTAGGCAGTAATTGCCCCTGTGTAGTTGCGGCACACAGCAAAAAGAAAAGAATTGCCCCGTACATGATTTTATTCATTGGCTGCATAAAGTTGAATTAAAGTTGGTTATTTATTTCCGGATAAAGGCAGTCTGTTTGAAAAAATGGTAAAAAATGGCCGCTGCCAAAGATGGCAGCGGGCCGGAGATAGGAATAAATGGACTTTAGTTGCTTGCTAAACCTGTTTAATACCCCGGGTTCTGCACATATAATGCAGGCGCCGCGTCCAGCTGTGTTTGCGGAACGGGGTAAATGATATAATTGGCCGTCACTGCGTTGATCCGGTGCTGCAGGTCTTCGGTGTTGATCCAGTTGTTCATGATGGTTACCAGGTTGCCGCTTCTTTGCAGATCGAACCAGCGGGAACCTTCGTCGGCAAATTCCTTTCTTCTTTCATCGAACAGCTGCGCCAATGTTGTATTGGCAATGGCTGTTAAACCCGCCCGGGCGCGTACCTGGTTTACAATGGCGTCTACATCGGTCTGCGTACCGGGTGCGCCATGTAAAATGCATTCGGCTTTCAGCATCAGCACATCTGTATAACGGATGGCGATAAAATTTTCGCCCCAGTCGAACCGGCTGGCGGCAGGTGCCTTGGTCACGTCCAGGTATTTTTTAAAAAAGGGCCTGTTTTCCGTGCCCGCCGCAGTGGTATAGCCTGCCGTATATATCGTAGCAGCCTTACGGACATCTGTAGCCGCATAATCGTTCACCAGGTCATTTGATACGGGAATGATTTCCAGGCTGCCATTGGAATTAGGTATGTTCAGCGAAGTAAAATAAGTATTGGGTGCCAGGTTCCATACATAGGTGGCGCCAAGCGCAGGGCTTTGCCCGCTGATGTACATGACATCGAAGATGGCCTCCCTGTTACCGGTTGACGACGGCAACTGGTTGGAATATGAAAAGATATTGGCATAGCTGGGATTAAACACGAAACCACCGTTGGTAATAATGTCCTGTAATAAAGGCAAGGCCGTAGCCCACTCGTTCAACCCGAGACCGGGGCCTTCGATGCCATAGGTGGGGCCGGAACGTGACATGTAAACCAGGGCCAGGGTTGCTTCAGCAGCATATTTGGTGGCCCGGCCGATGTCTACACCTGTATAAGAAGCGGGCAGATTGGCGATGGCAAACTGCAAATCGGCAATGATGAATTTGTATACATCGGTTACGGCACTGCGCGGAATGGTAACCGCTTCCGTAGCGGTTACCGGATGGTCTATAATGGGCAGTTTACCATAATACCTGATAAGATCAAAATAAAAATAGGCGCGTAAAAAACTGGCTTCGGCCTGCAGCCTGGTGGCCAGGCTGGCAGAATTAACATAAGCGCCGTTTTTTGCCAGCTGATCCAGTAATACATTGGCCCTGAAAATACCATTGAAATCGGTACTCCAGGCTTCTTCCACATATACATTGGCTGCTATGCCGGGCGAGAAATTATTGATCGGGTCCCAGTCGCGCACAGTTACCGACACCCCATAGATATTGTCTGATCGTATTTCGGAAAGGTTCAGCAACCTGTCTGGGTAACCAGGCAGATTGGTGCCGCCCCGCAGGCCATTATAAATAGCATTTGTGCCCTGGATAAAATCGCTGGGCAATTTATAAAAAGTTTCCGTAGTACCGGATGAGATAGGCACCTGGTTTAAATCTTTGGTGCAGGCGGATAGGCAGGCCACAACCGCAATGATGACTATAAAAAATATCTTTTTCATTTTTATTGATTGTACGTGTCAGAATGTAATGTTGAGCCCAAATATCAAAGATTTGGCAAGCGGCAGTCCGCCATAATCACCCGCTTCCGGGTAGGCAGTATTGGTGCTTACGGTTGTATTGGCGGCTTCCGGGTTTAACCCATTGTAATATTTATCGTGCCCAAAAAAGTTTTCAAGCGTAAAATAAATACGCGCACCCTGCACAACAGTTGTTTTAACCAGGTTTTTGAGGTTATACCCCAACGTTATATCGCGCACGCGTACATAATCGGAAGCGTACAGCCAGTCTGTATTGGCAACAAAGCCAAAAGTAGAATAGGCTTTACTGAACCGGCCCGCGCCCTGGTTATCGGGCGATCGCCATCTTGTGGTATACGCAACAGGTGCATTGTCTGTAAAACCCTGCCCGGTGCGGGTGATAGCGCGTCCCAGCAGCGAATAAATAGAACCGCCCGACTGCCCCTGTACCAGTATGTTCAGATCAAAACCTTTGTAACGGAATGTATTGGTAATGCCATAGGTAAAATTAGGGTTGGGGTGACCCACAATCTGCTTGTCGGCTTCCGTGATTACGCCATCGCCATTCAGGTCCAGGTATTTTGGATCGCCCACTGTTTCACCGGTTCCGTACAAGGCTACTTTTTTGGAAAGATCTTCCTGTGTTAAAAAACCGATCTGTTTTACCACGTAGATGCTGTTCAATGCCTGGCCAACGCGCAATATCTGGTCGGCTGTTTCAAAGCCGTTGGGTATGATGATCTGGTTCTGTCCGGCGGCCAGGGAAACTATTTTATTGGTATTATGACTTACATTGACTGTAGTGCTCCACTGAAATGTTCCTACCATATTGCGGGTGGTTATTTCAAGCTCTTCGCCAATATTGCGCACGGAGCCAATATTGTTCAGATAGGTTTGAAAACCGGTGGCTTCGGGCACCTGCACATTCAGCAGCAGTTTGGTGTTTAATTTATTATAGTAATCGAAGGATGCGGTGATGCGATAGTTAAGGAAACCAACATCAATACCGCCATCCCAGGTCTGCGATTTTTCCCATTGCAAAAAAGGATTGGCCAGTACATTGGGCGCCTGCCCGATAACGGCTGCCGGCGTGGCACCCAGCACATAACCTGCCGAGCCCAGGGTGGCAATACTTGCATAGTCGTTGGGCAGGTTATTGTTACCGTTTACACCGTAACTAACCCTTAGTTTCAGATCGCTCAATGCCGGCAGCTGTTTCATAAAATCCTCTTCTATTACTCTCCAGCCCAAAGAAGCGGAAGGAAACACACCGTATTGATTGTTTGCGCCAAACCTGGAAGAACCATCGCGACGCAAACTGGCCGACAGCAGGTACTTGTCTTTGAACCCGTATTGCAGCCGGCTGAAATAAGAAATCAGCACACTTTGATTGGATTGTGTATTACCTGTAACCGCCGCAGCCGCATTGAGTGTTTGAATGACACTGCTGGTATAACCACCGCTTGAGTTCAGTTGGGTCCTGTCCAAACGATCGATGTTATAGGATTGCCCTACCAGTATATTGAGACTGTGCGATTTACCAAAAACAGTATTGTAGGTAAGTGTGTTCTCGTTCACAAAAGTGAGCCTTTTATAACTGGCATAAGAGCCAGAGGTGCTGGCGGTAAGGTTATTTGAACCCGTAAACGTACGGCTCGCCTGTGTGCCCGTGGTTATATATGGCACATAGGTATTGGCCGCATTATCTGTATTGTCAAGGTTCACCGAGCTCCGGAGATTAAGGCCTTTAATGATCTCCCAGTCGCCAAAAACAGTAGACAAAGTGCGGAAGCGTTTGGTGGTGCCGATATTGTATAACAATTTTCCGAGCGGTGCATTGGTCGTATTGCTCCAGGCGTATTGTGCGTTCTTGGCAATATTGGGCAGGTTACCTACTGTATCTTCCTGCACAGGTGTCATGCTCAATGCCTGGTGAAAGATATTGTCTTTGCCCTCTACACCGGGGTCTTGTGTAATAGAATAGGAAGGTGCCAGGTTAAGGCCGAATTTCAATGTCTTTGACAGGTTTACTTCCACATTGGCCCTTGCGGAATACTGTTTATATCCTACGCCTTTAATAAATCCATCCTGGTTGCCATAATTGCCGGCAATATAGTAACGCACCATGTCACTGCCGCCGCTGGCAGACAATTCATAGTTCTGCACCTGCCCTTTTCTTTCTATTTCATCCTGCCAGTCGTGGTAGGCCAGCCCCGGGTGACCAGGCTGTGACCACCGGGGATCCAGCATGTACGCGGTATTGACCTGTGTGCCGTTCAGTCCTATTTTGGCGCGGCGGGTGGCAGCGTCGTCATTGGCCGTAGCACCCGGGTATTTAAGAACATAGGCGGCATTAATCATTTCTGTTGCACGGTCAATCCATTGATCGCCGTTCAGCATTTGCAATTTTTTGGCTGCCTGGCTATAGCCGCCATATACATTCACATTTATTTTTGGTTTACCGTTCTGGCCGCGTTTGGTGGTAATCAATACCACGCCGTTGGAAGCCCTTGAACCATAAATAGCCGCAGCGGCGGCATCCTTCAATACTTCTATATTTTCAATGTCATTGGGATTGATATTGTCTAGCGGATTGCCGGTGGTAAAACTGCCGCTGGCCGTATTGCTGGCGTTAACAGACAAAGGAAACCCATCGATCACATACAAGGGTTCATTGCCCCCGCTGATGGAACCAGTTCCACGTACCTGTATACTAAAGGCCTTACCAGGTATACCGGTGGTTTGTTTTACGGTTACCCCTGCCAGTTGCCCTACCAGGGCCTGGTCTACCCTGGCAATGGGCCGTTCGTCCAGCTTGCGGGCGTCGAAAGAAGAAACGGCACCCGTTACATTTTTTTTCTTCTGGGCACCATAGCCGATAATGACTACATCCTCGAGCGATTTGGTATCTTTTTTCAGCCTGATTTCCATATCGGCCTGCAGGGAAATGGTTTGGGAGGCATATCCCACAGAACTGATCCTGCACTGGCTTTTAAGAGAAGTTGCCGGCACAACAAGAGAAAAACTACCGGCTTCGTCTGTATGGGTGCCCCTGCCTGATCCGACAAGAGACACGGAAGCATTGGGTATACCCTGGCCGGTTGAATCATCTATCACACGCCCTTTGAGCGTTCGATCCTGCGAAAACAAGCTGACGGTTCCCAGCAGTGATACCATTAACAATAAGACAAGATACTTTTTCATATGCGTTATTTTTGATCTGATGGAGAATGTATGCATGGCGGAATGGCTTATACTAACCGGAAGGCCGGTGCAAAAGAAGGGAGGACAATAAACAAGTGAATGGAGAAAGGGATGTATAGCTGCAAGGAGCAACTTGTCGGGAAAGCAGGTTCATCTGGCAAATGTTTTACAATCGATGGCTAAATGTAGAAAACCGTATAGCACCAGCCATCCCGCTCTGTGCTGATACGCGACAACTATTTACGCAATCGTTCCCGGAAAAGTGTCCGTTTGAAGTTCCTGCCAAAACGCAGCAG
>CAXTMV010000050.1:8661-10927 GCA_964245425.1 uncultured Flavihumibacter sp.
AAACAGAGATGACTGATGAAGAGGAAGGTTCTGCCAACCAACGGATGAACCAATCAGCCAAACTACGGTAGCTTTTGCAATCCTTCCCATTTCACCTTCCAGCGGCCATCTGCCGGAAAGCCGGGGTTGTTGTTCTTATCTGCATCTGCACCCGTGCACATCAGCGCAATGGCGCTTAAAAAGCCCCCGTTGCCGGGTAAATAAACGGTAAGACGTTTATCCTGGTAATTATGCCCGTTCTTTAAATAGGTATTTTTTTCAACTGGCATTAGCAAAGCATCTATTGCTTTCTCCGGCAGGTGAAGACGGGTGGCAGCCATGGCTGTCAGCGGAAAATCCCAGCCCCAGGTATCGTTCCATTTCCATTTCTGCCAGACCAGCTCAAATGTATTTTTCATTACCACGGTATCCAGGCCATTGCTGGCAGGTAATGTGCTGAAGGCGCCCAGCACGGCAGGATGATCGGTCAGGTACCTTTCCGTGGTATAGCAGTCGGGGCTGCTTTCGGTAGCCAGGTATACGCCATTTGCCTGCGGCAGGGGCGCGAGTTTTTGCAATACCGTATCCCATTGGGGCTTGCGCGTAAGGCCGGCACGCAGGCGCCATTGCTGCGCCGTATTCAATGCCCAGCTCCAGTAAGCCAGTTCATAAGTGGGGTTAAAAGTTTTTACCGCATCAAAGCATTCCTGGGCGGGTATCAGCCCTTTACCCAGGTTGTATTTTTTTGTTTGCGGATCGTAACACGGAAAGGAGGCCATAAAATCAGCCGTGGCAAAAACTAATTTTTTATAGCGCTGAATGATTTTTTTATCCCGCTTGTTACGATACAGCATTTCTGCCATATAAATAAAGTGCGGTTGCTGCCATATCAAAAAAGCACCTACTGAAGAGGGCGACTCATCGCCGGCATGATCTGTCATCTTTTGCCAGCGCAGTCCGTTAAAGCCTTGCCTGGCGGCAATGGCGCGGGCTTTGCTGACCGCGGTAAAATACCAGTTGAGGCTTTGCTGCAACAATTCCGGGTGACCCCATTGCGCAAAGTGCACGGCATGCCACCAATGCATTTCAAGGTGTGGCTTGCCATACCAGCTATTGTAGGTTAAGCCGGTTTCCTGCGGCGGAAAACCGGAAGCACACTGAATCCTGGTGAGGTATTCTGACAGCACCATTCTTCTTTCTATTTCAAATGCGCGCGGGTCGGTACTGCCTGAAAAATCAACCGCAGCTCCTGTTTGCCAGAATTCTTTCCAGGCATGGCGGCTGGCAGCCGATGCAAGCGCAAAAGAATGCAGGGACATTTTCGGCAGGCGCTGGCAAAATATACAGTCCATTTCGTATGCAGCGCTGGTTGCCGGGGGTGTTATCAAAAAATAGTTGGCCGCTTTTTTTTGCAGGATGCTTTTACCAGACCATGACAGCCATGCAAAATACACGGTGGTATCAATGGCCCTTTTTATGATAGCGCCGGTTGCATGTACAGATCTGACAAGGGATTGTTGTATATCGTCCTGCCAGTTGGTGCCCACATCTTTGAATTGTCCGTTGGGATAGGGAAATCTCACCCTTACCTGCAACCGCTTTTCTTTTAATAATGCCGACTCAATTTTAAACGCCAATCCGTCATGCCCCTGGTAAGCAACCGTTACCACTTTTACCCCCACGCCTTCAACGCTGAATGAACTGCTGATGATACCCGTCCATAGGTCGAGTTGTTGCCGGATGTTTTTTATATCTGCCAGCGTTGCCATCGAACCATCTTTCTTTTTTATTTCGAGGCCTATATTACCCAATTGCAGCCGGTGCGGATTAACCCGGAAATATTCTACCGCCTTCCTGCCGCGTTCCGGTTCTTTCAGCTGAACCGTATAAGATATTTTCCGGCCTTCCAATGCATACGTTTTCTGTGCTTCCTCTATTTGCAGGTTTTCTGTATCGGGAAAAGAATGCCAGCCCCATTCCGATTGTGTGCCAAGCGGCACACCGTTCTGGTAATATTCCGGGAAGGATTGCATGCCTGTTACATCAGCAGTAAATGCGAACTGCCCATTTCCGACCGACAGCGATGCAAGCGAATCGGCCATTGTATTAATCACCGTATGCCTTTGTAAGACGGCCTTCCGGTCAATGGCACGCTGCGCTGTGCCGGCAACCGGCAACAGCCCCGCGCACACCAGCAGCAAGCCGCTGAAAAAAATCCATATACCATCATTTTTATGCATCTGACCAGCCGTTTTTTTTATTGACCAGTTACCAGTCTATTTTTAAT
>CAXTMV010000050.1:10962-25609 GCA_964245425.1 uncultured Flavihumibacter sp.
CCAATACAGTTGTGTAAGTAAATAAACCATTTACTATACTTGCTTTTTGCGGCGGGCCTGCGGTTTGTAAGTATCCTGATTTTTCAAGCGTGCTGATTTGCGATGGCGTAGGCCGGGCCGGCGATCCCATCTGCTTCCATACCTCATAAGAATTACTATGGGTAGCATCGATCCGGTACTCCGTTACCATGGCCTGCCCCACGGGAAAATCTTTTACCCTCACGGCCATTGTTTCAGACAGACCGCTGGTATCATCATCGTGGTAATTCCAGAGCATAACGGTAATATTATTTTTATCAAGGGCTGCCAGGGCGCCGGCATCATTACCCCTTCGCACACTGGAGTCGCGGATCGTTAAAACAGGGTACATTTTAGCACCACTGGTTTGAAGGCGCTTTCCTTTCATCATACCAAACATCCTGAATACATTCAATACCGGTTTGTCTACACCATTGGTAGCCAGGTCCCGGTATCCATAGAACCAGGGCTGGTTTTCAAATTCAAAAGACCAGGATACCGCGCCCAGGAAATTTATTTTATGATAATCCGCCAGTAAATACTTTCGGGCAAAAGATGCGGCCGTATAAGAAGAATACAAGGTGCCGTTGCGATACGCATTTTCCGGGTTGGTGGCCATGCCACAGGCAGCACAGCCTTCCGGATCACTTTCTCCAATGATGATGGGAAGTCTATTTAAAGAAGGGTAAGCAGCAACAATGGCGAAGCCGGCAGAGATATCGCGCAGTTGCTGTCCCACGTTCATGCGTACGTGATTATTTACAATACGGGGCGCGCCCTTGGCATGAAAAGCAATAAAATCGATGGGCGTGCCAATGGTACCGGTTACTGCATTGGTGTCGCTGATACAATGCTGTAAAAACAGACGCAGAAAATCGGCCGCTCCCTTGCCGGAAGGACCCGTAACATGCGGTCCGCCTACTTTCGCTGACGGGAGTGCTCTTTTTACAGCCGCCGCAGAATAATCATACAACTTACAATATTCCTGTACGGTACCGCTCCAGTAACTGTGTCCGCCATTGGGCTCATTCCAGAGTTCCCAGTACCAGCCGGCCACTTCTTTCTTTCCATACCGTTCCGTACAATGCTTTACCCACTGGTAAATCAGCTCACCCCATTTTTGATAGTCTTTGGGCGGATAGGTCCAACCCGTAAAAATATATTTATAATCCTGGCCCGGCTGCCAGTAATGGCGGTAGGGTTCGGGTTTTATTGATAATGCCTCCGGCATAAAACCCATTTGCGCCAGTGGTTTTATGCCCCGCTGCACATAGGTATCAAAAATGGAATCAACAATATGCCAGTTGTATACCGGGTGGCCATTCGCATCTTCTGTGTACGCATTGGTTGAGCCCCATTTCAAAGCCGGTTCCCCATTGCCGGTGGTTAACAGGTTATGCGTACGTATATGAACGGGTACGGTACTCATTGCGGACAGTTCCGACAATAATTTTTTGCCATCCTTCATGTAAGTATAGTTGGGCTCATCGTATCCAAACCAGGCCCAGACAGGTGTCATATCATTGATGACTACTGACGCATTTACATCAATGAAAGCGGTGTCTGTCGGCTGCTGTGCAACTGCATGCGAGGCAAGGCTGCAAATGAGTACAAATAATAAAATATTTTTTTTCATGCCAGGTTTTTGTTGGGGGATGCTTTTGCCGGTTAAAAAAGTGTCGCGGGGTCAACAGGGCTAACAGAGACATACATTGCAGCATTGGTGATTTATTGCAAATGGGCCCTTCTTTGTTAATTCTCTTGGGGCTGCGCGATAAAAATAAGGACAGACCAAGCTGCCGCCCTATTGATTGCTGCCCATCTGCATATTGCCTGAATCTGTTACCGCCAGTTTCTTCCCATCTGCGCCGGACAAAATTACATCATTAAAGGACCAGCCGGTTGCAAAAGAAATATCGCCGGCCGTATTCCCCCTGATGTTTACGTTACTGAAGTGAAATTGCTGCAATAAAGATGATTGTAAACCGGCCGCATTAATGATTTTTTTTACGCCTGTTGCTTTAATATCAGCAACAAAAATATCCCTGAATGTTGGTATTCCCTTTTCCGGCGGTTCAACGCTGTGCAGCAATACTTTCCAGTGAGCGGGTACGGAATCATATTGATAACCTGCGGGCAGGCGGGAATAACTGTAGGCAGGGTTCCAGTTCATGGTAAACAGAAAGGCATTGCCAACGCTGTCCAGGCTGCAATGCTGAAAATGGATATCTTCTACCGTTCCGCCGCGCGTGGTGGCAGATTTTATTTGAAAACCGTTGCCGGTGCCTTTACCCGTTAAATTCATAGCCAGTACATGCCGTATGCCGCCGGAGGTTTCGCTGCCTAATGTAAGCAGGCCGCCGCCGCGTCTTGCCATACAATTGCGTATCACTACATATTCGGTGGGTTTGTTTACGCGCAATCCGTCCCAGTCTCGGCCGGCTTTCAGGCAAAAATCATCGTCATTGCAGTCTATATCACAGTTTTCAATCAATACCCAGGAAGATGAATCCACATCAACCCCATCTGTGCTGGGCCCTTTTCCATCTTCATTGTTCCGTATCACCAGCCCGTTAACGGTAATATGATCGGAGTATAACAACTGAACCGTCCAGAAACCTGCATTTTTTATGGTCACCTGTTGCAATGTGATACCCGATGAATGTTGCACCAATACCGTGCGCACCCTTTTGGCATCATAATCCACTATCCAGCGCAGGCCTTTGGGTTCATATTCTTTTCGCATGCGCCAGTATTTATCCCAGCAGAATTTGCCGCGGGCATTGATGATGCCTTTACCGGTTAGCGCGGCGTCTTTTGCATCAATTATATTAATAAGTGCTGCCGGCCATTTCATTTCAATACCAGCAATACGGGTATCAATCTCGGGATAATCTTCAATCTGCTGCGACCCCAGCAATAGTACGCCCGGGTCTATCCGAAGCTGAACCCGGCTCTTTAAAAACAAGGCACCAGACACATAGCTGCCCGGCTTAAAAACAACTATTCCACCGCCACCGGCCGCACAGGCGTCAATGGTTTTTTGTATGGCTGCCGTGCTGGTAAAGGAAGTGTCGCTTACCGCACCGTAGTCTGCCGTATTGAATATTTTTGAAGGGGTTGTTTTTTTTGTATCGCCCACTTTGGCCACCCAGGCGGTATCCGTATTGTTTTGCGCAACTACTGCAGGTAAGCCGGTTGCCAGCATCACCAGTAAACAAAATATTGTCTTTATCATTAGTTTTTACCTTCTGTTGTTAGTGGCCAGTTATCGGTTCTGAAAGGGGATGCCGGTAAGGCCGCTTTATTATACAGGTTGGGAAGGGGTACGTTGCGCCAGGCAAACCTGACTGCTGACGGTTCCGGCACGGCTTCACTCCAGACAAGTATTGAATTGCCTTCAATGGTTGCTTTTGCAGGAAAAAAGAGGTTTTTATCTGCACCTGCAATACTGAATTCTTTTAAATCAGCGCCGTCTTTTGCCATCAGCCCATCTGCATAATCAAACTGGATCCGTATTTTATTACCTTCTATTTTCATAGACTTATACAAAGGACCACTAACGACGGTGCGCTGCTTTCCGTAATCGTTTTTCAATGCCCAAAGGGCAAGCCGCTCCCCTACCAGTTTTTTATTGCGGGGGTGTATGTCGAGCGAGTCACCATTATCGGTTGTTACCGCCATGCCGGTGTGCGGAACGGTTCGCAGGGTATATAACTGGGCATCACGTATTTCCGGATTCTGGCTGCGGTGTGGTGAAATCTGCACAAAATAAAAGGGCATGTCAGGATTACTAAAATCACGGCGCCAGTTTTCGATCATGGCCGGAAACAATCTCCGGTACTGCGCTGCACGGCCTGCATTGTCTTCGCCCTGGTACCAGATAGTACCTTTTAGTGTATACGGCAATACAGGCGCAATCATTCCATTGTATAATTTATAGGGCGATTTACTGTAATGCGGTCCTACCGGTTCACGGGGCGCTGCGCCTTTTGCCTTACTGGTATCGGCTTTCCATTTGTCCAGGTCTGCTTTGTATTTCTCAAAGGCAACGGGGTATTCTTCACACTGCTTGTTATAGCGATCCAGTATCACCCGGAAGCTGCTATCGTTTTCCAGTATTTCTTTCCGCGTCCAGGATTCTGCAGGCGTGCCGCCCCAGGTGGCATTGATGATGCCCACGGGGAAGCCCGTGCTGGTATGAACGGATCTGGCAAAATAATACGCCACTGCGGAGAAGGTGTCAGCTGTTTGGGGCGAGCAAATCTTCCAGCGGCCGTTAAAATCGGTCTGCGGATCATCGGCTACTTTATTGGGTATATCGATCATCCGGATCTGCGGGTAATCTGCCGCTTTTATTTCTTCTGCGTAGTTTAATACACCGGTATAACCACCGCTGGTTTTTGCCATAAAGAATTCCATGTTCGACTGACCTGAAGCCAGCCAGACTTCTCCCAGCAGCACATTTTTTATTTCGATGGTATTGGAACCTGAAAACCGGAGGGTATAGGGGCCGCCCGCCTGTATCGTTTTTAATTCCAGCGTCCAGGTGCCATCGGCACCGGCGGTTGTTTTAACCGGCTTCTTGCTCCAACCCGCCAGTACAGAAACATTCCCGCCCGGCTGCGACCAACCCCATAAGCGGATGACAGATTTCTGCTGCAATACCATATTATCTGATATAATGGCCGGTAAACGAATTTGGGCTGACAGGACAGCAAAAGAAAAAAGGAGCAGGAGCAATGAAAAAAAATACCTGTTAAATGTTGGCATGGCAATCAGTCTTTAGGAAGCTGTAAGATAAGATTTCAGGCAGGGCATCCATCCTGCTGTATCCTGTTATTAATAAAACATTAATGGAAGAAAGTTCAAAGTTCGAAGTTAAAAGTTGAGCCACTACGGTTCATTAACTGCAGGCGTCGCTTTTAAGGAAGACTATTAATAACCAGTTGATAGTTTTTCAAATTCTTTTTTTGTAATCGTAAATACTGTTCCATGTCTCGCACCCGCCGGAAAACTTATCTTATCCGATATGTCTTTCCAATACCGCCTTGTGCTGATGCGTTTGCTACCTTTTTGATCTTTGACCGTTTCCGCTACGGCCCCGTAGCTGTGCTCCGTATATTTATCAAAATAAACTATCCAGTTGCCCTTTATTTTAAGAGCCGTTGGGCCTTCCGCCCAGTAATTACCGGTAATGGGTAATGATGGTTTTTCATATGGACCCGTAAGCTGGTTGCTAAAAGCTTCCCGTATATTCTTTTGCGGTGGTTTTTTTGTTTCATCTTTCAGGAACATGATATACCGGCCACCATCTTGCTGAATGGTTGCATCAATTACATTAAATCCCTGGTCGTACAGCAGTTTTGTTTTGCTGAATGTTGTAAAATCTTTGGTGAGCGTATAATAGAGTCGGTGGTTGTATTTGTCATCGCCGGCCGTGTTGCCCGCCATAAACCTGCCGGGGATGGTGGTGGCCCAGTAAATCATATATTGCTTGTTCGTTGCATCATAGAATACCTCCGGCGCCCAGCAATTGCGGGCGGCAGGTTCGTCTTTCATGACGGGTATAAACCGCTGTTCGCTCCAGTGAACCAGGTCGGGCGAGCTGGCATACCCGATCCCGCCGTCATTCCAGCTAACGGTCCATACCATATGAAATAAATGGTCGCCGCCCCTTATAATACAGGGATCCCGCATCAGCCGATCTTTTGCCGCCAGGGGTTTCAGCACGGAACTATCGTGCTGCAATGCCGTCCAGCGATAGCCGTCCATACTATAGGCCAGGTGCAATCCATCCTGTCCGTTGTCTTTAAAATAGGAGAACATATACACAGAATTACCATTTTGGCAAAAACAGTTGTGCAGGAGAAAAAAGACGATAACAGACAGGATGTATTTTTTTATTATACTCATTTTTTAAACAATATTATTAGCCTGTTACCCATTACTTATACTTACTACGTAGAACTTACAATTTCTCTATTTCTTCCCACACTTTTCTAATTACCGGTATTCCTTTGCTGCTGTTTTCCTGTCTTGTCTGTAATACCCGTTCGCCAGGGTAAGTAATTCTGCCCTTGTTTTCGGCCGGAACGGATTGATGATAGTCCAGTATGATATTTTCAACCGCGGCAGCAATGCCGGAAAAATTACCCAGTTTTGAAATATCAATGGCAATGAACACCTGCGACAAACCATGTTCTGAAGACCGGCTGCTGATCTCGTGCGTGGCCCATCCGCCCGACAAAATAGTGGCCAGCAAATCCAGCAGCAGGGAAAGGCCGGCGCCCTTCCAGTAGCCCACTGGCAACGGTCTTTTTGAAGCCAGTATGGCAGCGGGGTCAGTGGTCAGGCCGCCCGATTGGTTATAGCCACCCAATACCGACAATGGCTCGTTCTTCATCACAGATAATTCCATAGAACCAAACGAGTATTGCGACATGGCCATGTCTAGTACAATAGCTTCTTCTTTATAGGGCAATGCCATTACCAGCGGGTTATTGCCCAGGCGGGCATCTTTGGCACCCCAGGCAGGCATATTGCCCAGGGTATTGGTCCAGCCAATGAAAACATAACCGGCTTTAGCAGCCTGCCAGCCATAGGTTCCGCCGCGCATCCAGTGATTGGTGTTACTCAATGCAATGCAGCCGATTCCATGTATGGCGGCCAGTTGTATAACGTTATTGGTTACACGCTTTGCATTCAGCGGCCCCGGCCCCAGGTTACCATTCCATTGTTCCATGCCGCCAAACTTGTTTTGCAAAGTAGGCAGGGCACCGGGTTTTACAAAGCCTTCCTTTACATATTGCACAAACCGGGGAAAGCGGTTAACGCCGTGCGTGTAAATACCATCCAGGCTGTTACCGGTAAAAATGGAGGCACATTCAGTTGCATCTGCTGCTGCAAAACCCTGCCTGAGCAAAATTTGCTCAAAAACAGCCTGCATTTCTGCTACTGGTACCAGCATGCTGTTGTTTTCCGCCTGCATGATCTGTTTTTAATTTATTACAGGAGCAATAGTATTATGTGGATCAATTGGGCAGATCCAGTGCGTGGTCGGCAGGAAAATCCTGCCCGCTCCAAACCTTTACCGCTGTCCATGGCAGTGCGGGCGTTGACCAGAACTCATCCGTTTCCGGCAAGCCGAGTGGCAGCAATATGGCGGCGCAAAGATATAGACTACCGGTATTGATATAGCTGTCTGCCAGGCCGGGCTGACTGCCATACAGCCCAATGGCCAGCCAGCCTTCTTTGGTAAAAGCACCCGGCGCGCCAAGTGTTTTTTTTATAACGGCCGTTAAGGCTGATCTTACCTGGGCGGGCGGCAGTGCTTCCGGCAATTGTTTTCGCAAAGCCATATCTGCCAGGTGGTGAAAGGCGCCGCAACGGTAAACAATGGACCGGCCCGTTACCGGGAAACTTCCATCGGTGTTAATCATACGCTCCTGTATAACAGCATAGCGTTTATTTATTTTGTCGAGTTTTGGTACAAACCAGTCGTATGCTTTCCCTTTTTCTTTTACAATACCCAGTATATTGGCCAGGTAGGGCTGAATGACATAGCTGTTGTAATAATCCCAATGGTACTGCATGCCATCGGAAAAAAGGCCATCGCCAACATACCAGTGCTGGGCAAATTCGCGGATGCCATATTCAATCCGGAGGGCATCATATTCCAGGTTGTATTTGCAAAAGAAAGCCTCTATCATGCCGGAAAACAGTATCCAGTTATTATAACCGGGTGTGGTATTACGGATAAGCTTAAACGCCGTTATTACCTGTTTGCGGGTGGTATCAGACAGGTGTTCCCAGAGCCAGGGACACCGCACCAGCCCCAGTGCCAGGAAAGAAGCATCTACCAGGGGCTGGCTCCCATTCCAGGTTAAATAATCCTTTGCGGCCGGGTCAACGGCATTGGCAATTCCTTTGAGTGCCCATTGGCGGTATTGGTTGCGCAAGTTGGTTTCTTCGGCACTGCCACCCTCCAGGTTAAGCCAGGGACCGATGCCACTCATCAGCCTGCCGAAAGCCTCCAGGTAAGCAGCTTTGGTGCGCAAAACAGGATTGTCTACTCTTTCAGACAATACAAGCGGCATTTTTTCCTTCAGGTTGTTGCCGGCAATATTCAACAAGACAGGCCTGGCCAGCTGGTCAAGAAAATGCAGCCAGGTGATACGGTCGTTTCCATCAGCCGTTTTATTGTTCTGTGCCTGCACAGAACCAACGCCTATCAGCAACACAAGGGCGGGTACCGCAAAAATCATCTTCATTTGGCGAGGGCTTTATAGCGTTTCATGGCTTCTACAAAATAATAGTCTGCATAAGTAAGCGGCACGTCTACTTCCGACTTGGCTGGCAGGTGACCTACACAATGTTCAATTATAAAACCGCCATTGGTGCCGGCGGCTGCTTTGTACTGTGCGGAAGACAATGATCGGAGAATGGTTTCTGCTGTATGCAGGTACTCACCCGCCAGCGGCTTACTCTTGTTATAATGGCTCAATTCAATAAGGGCAGATGCCATTACGGCTGCGGCAGAAGCGTCCCGCAGGGCATTGGGTATATCCGGCGCATTAAAATCCCAATAAGGAATTCTGTCGGCTGGCAGGTTAGGATTGGATAAAATAAAGTGCGCGATGTGATTGGCCTGTTCCAGGTATTTTCTATCTTTTGTTTCGCGGTACATAACCGTAAATCCATACAATCCCCAGGCTTGCCCGCGGGCCCAGGCAGATTCATTGGCGAAACCCTGCGCGGTTTTCTTTTCCTGTACGCTGCCATTTTCTGCATTGTAATTAACAACATGGTAGGAGCTGTAATCGGGCCTGAAATGATTCTTCATGGTAGTATTGGCGTGGGTAACCGCTATTTTATAAAAAGAGGAATCCCCGCTTACCCGGGTGGCCCAGAACAGCAATTCAAGGTTCATCATATTATCGATGATCACGAGGTAATCAGTAGGATTTTTGGAATCCCATGATTTTATACAGCCCACTTTCGGATTGAAGCGGGTGCTCAGTGATTTTGCGCTGTTTAAGAGAATCGATTTATATGCTTCGGAGGGTGCCAGGCGATTGGCATTGCCAAAACTGCAATACATCATAAAGCCAAGATCATGTGTGCCGGTATTGAATTGTTCTTTTTTTAGTAATTCCAGTATACGCAAGGATTCATTGTACAATGTCTTGTCTTTCGACTGCTCATAGAGGTACAGCAATGTGCCGGGATAAAAACCGCTGCACCACCAGCCGGCGTTGCTGAAACCATATTTATCTTTATCGGGGTACCAGGTCTTGGGAAAGGAATCGGCCGGCAGGTGGCTCATCAGAACCCTGTATTGTGCGGCAGCAGCGGTAAAGTTCTGCTCGATGGTTTGCAGCAAAGCTTTGTCTGGCCGGTAGGTCTGTTGTGCATGGCTGGTAAAACATAAAAAGAAAATAAAAGAACTGATACCGAGCGTTTTGGTAATGCTTTTCATATTATGCAAGTTTATGAGTTAAGGTGTATGGTCTAAGGTTATGCGGCAACGCTGCGCAAACGAACCTCATACCTCACACCTTACATTAGATTTTTACTGCCTGCCTGGCCAGTAATTTCCATTCCTTATTTTGTTTTATCCATACCAGCAACACGGCGATCTTTACATTGCCTGGTTTGCCGCCATCGTTGGTAGTAGCTGTTAATACATGCCGTACCACGGCTGTATTACCTGTTACCTTAAGGGTTTGTTCAGACAGATCAATGGTTACAAAATCAGATGCCTTACTCACCAGTGCGTCTACAAATGCTGCCTGGTCCTGTACTTTACCGCTTGAATGTCCGTAGCTCAGATCTGCTGTTGTTAGTTTTTCCAGCATTGCCTTGTCAGGGTCTACCATTGCCTTGCGAAGGTTTTCTACGGCTGCTGTAACGGATTTTTCATCGTTGGTTTGCGCGGTGGCGAGCTGGCAGGCGAGGGCCGTTGCCAAAACAAAAAACAATCGTTTCATGAGCAATATTTATTTATGGTGTAGTGAATGATGGTGCAAATATAACGGGCGTTAACGTAACAGGCCCCATTAAACCGGCAGCTTTCGGCTGCCAGGCAGCAGCTGTAAATAAACCATCCTTGCCCCGGTTCTTAGCCAGCCTGGCCGGAAAGTTAGTGTTATAGAATTTCTTCCATACAACGCCGCGCTTGTCAAGGTCTGCAATCCGGTTGGCCATGCCGTTGGTTATATTTACCTGTAACAGGTTCATTGTTTTGAGTGCCGCCGCCGGAATAACCAGCTGGTAAGGTGGTCCCAGCAAAACGGCCAGCCTGCTTCCGTTCAGGATTATTTCAGCGCTTTCTGATACCATGCCGAGGTCTAATTGCCAGGCCGCTGCAGCATGAGCGGGCTTCCGGAAATGGGTGCTGTATTGTGCTGTACCAGAAAATCTTTTTGCTTCCGTATCTGGCAGATCGGTCCATGAACACAGGGTGGTTGTGGTAGCGGAAGCAGGTAACACCGGGCCTCCTTTTATAAAATCAATTTTCCAGCTGCCTGCAATGGGTTGTGCCGCACCAGCGGGATTTGTAAAAGGGAAAAAAGACCCGGTTGTTTTAGTATGGAGGGTTTGCAGGATGATGCTTTCGCCCGGTTGCAGGTGCAGGTATACATCCGTACTGCCAGTACCGCTTTTTATCTTCGCCAGTCCTTTTCTTTCCTGCATTGGGTCGAACAGCATCACCGAAGCGGCGGCTACTTGTATGGACACAGCGCCGGAAAAGGCAGTTGTGCCTGCGTTGGAAATAAAATAATAATGACCACCTGCATATTGCCGCCGAACGTACTGCAGCCCGCTATCGGCCATCGGTTCCCTTTTTATCTTTGCAGCCTGCATCAAAGCGCTCAGATCATCACCCAGTAAGAACATGCCTTTGCCTACCGCTGCTTTTTTAATACCTGGCCCGTTTGTAAAATGCAGACCGGCCATTAATTGCTGGTAGGCCGATTGTCTTTCCTGCAAGCGGGCAAAGCCTGGTACACCTGCGGGCATCTGTTTGAGGAGGATGATGGTGGCACCTTCGCCGGCCAGTGCCAGCAGTTGTTGCAGGCTTTCCAATGGCAGGTACCTGGTATCTGCCAGCAATAGGGTTTTATATTGTACCCCACCCGTTACCAATAATTGATCCACCGCTTTCAGCTGCAGTATCTGCTTATCCGAAACCAGGTCAAATGCATACCCTTGCTGCAGCATGCTTTCCGCACATGTTTTAAAAGAAGTGTTTTCAAACCCGTGCATACCATCAAAATGGTGCAACATTTCATTGCCGGGTTCTGAAATGCGATCACTGAATGGAAAATAAAGCAATATATCATTATCGGGTTTGCCCTGCTGTAAAAAAGACTGGCACCGGGCCACATACCTGTTAAGGGTTGGAAAATCTTTCCAGAAAGAATTGGCCGGTGTAAAATGCACGGCGGCGTAAAACAACCAGCCGGGCCAGGCCTCATATGGAGGGGAGTAATTAGTACCATGGTAAAAAATATGGTTCACCCCGCCGATGAAATATTTATCAACGGCCAGTTTAACATCGCCCAGCGAAGATTGAAAATGTTCATCCAGCCAGGTGGCCGATTCTGATGAAGCCAATGGCTTACCCATCACATGTGCGGCTGAGGTAGCAAATTTAAAACGAAGTATATCGGTGCCTTCTGTTTCCGGTATATCAACTGCAGCATACAGATCGAGGATATTGGCCGGTGAACCATGACTCTGGTTACGGACCATTTTTCCCTGGGCTTTGGCCCAGCGCTGCCAGGGTTGCGTAAAATTCTCCAGCAACAGTTCAGAAATGGTTTGCCGATAATCGTATAATACACGGCTGTTTTTTTCTATGCTGTCTTTCTGGTACAGCGCAGGCAATTCATTTTCCAGGTTATAGCCCCTGCGTTGCTTAAACTGTTGCAGAAAATCAGGTGTCCAGTTGCTTTGGCCCCGCGCATCGTCCACTTCATAGGAATCATTAAAAAAAGATCGGAGATGGCTGATGTCTTTGTTGAGGAATGCCCCATCAAACCTCGCCAGGTAATGATGGAGCGCCTCCAACGAAAAATGATCGATGGCATCCCCTTCGCCGCCTGGCGCCGCTCTTTCCACCATTTTTCCATGCCAGCCCGGAAAAAGCGCATACAGGTTCCAGTTACCTTCTGGTGCCGTCCAGTTTAGTTTACCTGCCGTATCTACTTTACTGGTCAGGTCAATTATTGCTCCCTTGTCTGAATAAGCCATCAGCAACGTTACCGGCAACTGTTTTTCAAAACGAACCTGGTCGAACGCATAGGCCTGCAGGTTCTTATTGGTGGCGATGGGATAGGAAAGCGTTTTAATGTCGGGAGCTGTGCCGCTTTCGGTTCTTACCAGCGGTTGCTGCACAAAGCGGACGGGCTGCTGCAGCTGTTCCCCCGTTTTCAGCGACCAGGTAAGCAGGTTAATATTCTTACAGGCATCATCCGGCGTAACATTCGGTCCGCCAAAAGGCCAGCCGGTGCCGGTGGCCATATCGATACCCAGGCCCAATTGCTTTGCTTCCTGCAGGGTAAACTGCAGCATGTCTACCCATTGCGGCGAGAGGTAATTGATAAATTGCGTTTCATACCCTTTTACACCGTAGATCGGTGTAATTTCCAGTCCACCGAGACCGGCTGCCTGGTATTTTTTCATGGCGATCGCCAGATCGGTTTTGTTTACGGCACTTCCCTGCCACCACCAGCGTGTCCAGGGTTTGGCGGTTTGCGTAATGGTGGGCCATGGTAATTGTGCAGTGGCGGAAATAAAGCACAGAAAAGAACAGGCAAGCAGTATATTTTTTTTCATATTTTTTTTTGGCTAAGGGAATAAAGGGAAAAAGAGCTTGCAACAGGCAAAAAAAGTCGCGCAGCGCAAACAGGGAAAAGCAGGGTTGCCAACTATTATTTAATTATTGTTAGTAAGCCGTACGGCATATACATTTTCCACGCCTTCAAAGTTAGCCCGGAAGATGACCCATTTGCCATCAGGCGAAAAATGGACATTGGGTTCGAGCCGGTAATTATGATTTTTCATATTGACCAGTTTTTCCGATCTGAAATGATCGCCTTCGGGGATAAACAGGTAAATCCACCTGCCGTCTTTTGCCCTTGCCACCTGCCCTTCGTTCCCTCCATCGCCACAGAACAGTTTTTGATTGGGCGATGTATTGAAATGGATGCTCCATTCATCCCGCGTAATAGCATATTTTTTTTCATTGCCTGTTTGCAGGTTGGCACCGGTAACAAAAAAAGTTTCCCCCTTGGGCATTTGCAAATCAAACCAGATGGTTGTGCCGTCGGGCGAAAACCATTCGTGCCCGGCAATTTCCATATTCATGGTACGGTGATGAACGAGTTTAACGGTTTTCGTATCCACATCAATGGTCCAAATCCTGTCTACCTTGTGCCAGGGTCCCTCATGACAGAACATCAGCAGCCTGGGATCCGTTGGTGAAAATTGTACATGGTTGAGCCAGGCGCTGTCAGTAAAAATTTTTTTCAATTCTTTGGTGCGCAGGTTAATGGTAAACAGGGTGCGTGGCAGCCTGGCTTCATAAATAATATTAAAATAATCTGCTTTTGCCGGGTTATTTTTCAGCAGCTCTTTTTCTTTATCGTCTGACCAGGCACCTGCGAGTAATGTTTCATCGGCATTCAGGGTGGTAATCGACGCTTTAAAATCAGCGGGGAAAACATACAGCAGCCGGGTTTTGCGGTTTTCGATATTGGTTACATAGACACTATCCTGAATTTGGTAGTATACATCCTTTCCTTTTTTCCCCACTATCTCGGCATTCATCGGCGATGCCTGGCTGGTAATTGGTGAAGAGCGTTTTGTATCCAGATCAACTATATACAATTGCTTGTCTTTCGTATTGCTATTATAAGTCTCCTGCTTGGCAGCTTTTTCATTTTCAGGCTGGGTGGCGGCGCTGCTGTAAAAGACCATGCGGTTACCGATAAAGGGGTTGTTGTGAAAATAGAAACCCATGTTGCTGCGGTCATTGTTGGTAAGGCGGATGACTTTGTGGTGGGTATCCTTGTCGATCCATGCAGGGGGCATCTTTTGACCGCCGGTTTCCCGCAGTGGCTGTGCCTGGGTTTGCAACAGGCCGATAAAGCAGGCAGACAGCGCTAACACAATATATTTATTCATATGGCAAGTAAATAAACCCGGTACCCGGTGGTTAAAAATAATAAAGCCTGGGGCTAAATCATCCTGAACCATCCTGAACCAAGGCAATTGCTGATGTTGGGCTTTGCTGCGCGCAGCAAAGCCCAACATCCCAACACCACTATTGCCCAGCAAACTTTTACCAGATCGGCCTCCAGGCAGGCCCGGTATTCGAATCCTTTTGGGTGCTGCGTTTGCTGAAAGCCTTTGCCAACCTACCTATTGCTATAAATAATTTTTAACCGGACAATAATGATTGCAAGGTTTGCCGGGCATTGTTAATCTTAAAATCCCATATCCTAAAATCTCAAAATCAAACCGGCGGTTCTTTGTAAATTAAATAATTCCGGTATGCCCACTCGTCTTATTTTTGATAAAATTTAATTTTATTAAAAATATACTGTATGTGCGGAAT
>CAXTMV010000051.1:0-25553 GCA_964245425.1 uncultured Flavihumibacter sp.
TTCTGCTTTTACGTTAAGGTGTTTCAGTACAATATCGGGCGGCATGGTGCCGGCCGGCGGCTGGGCGTCCAATCCAACAGAGAGGATAAGCATAATACATACAAATACTTGTTTCATATAAATAATTTTAGTCACCGGCCGGTTCTTATACCGGCCAGTCATCAGATGGTAACATGATAGATGCGGGTGCCGGCTGCCAGCCCTGCTTTTTCGCAGCAACTGGCCGCCCGGCCGGACTTTATACATTGCATGCTGGTAGCAGCACTGTACTTTTTAAAGGCAGCAGCCGTCAGGAAATCCTTATCAACGATGACCAGGTTTTTTTCACCGCTCAATACCTGGTCTTTTATATTCAGAAAATGATATTCCCTGCCATTGATGTTGATGTGTTCATCGTTCCTGACAGATGTATTGATAAAGGTACCGGTCAGTGTAAATTTCGCTACGGAGAAACCGGCGTCTTCCACTGCTTTTTTCAACGCGTCGATATCAGCGGTTTCGTTTTCTTTAAAAACAACCGTAAACGCTGAGTTCCTGATATCGGGTTTCACGCTGGCCACAAAAGGCAGCTGCCGTAAAGCATCGTCAATGGCACGCGAACACATGGCACAGGTAAGCCCGCTGGCTTGTATGGTCACTTTTGTAAACTGGGCTTGCGAAAACGCAAAAGAGCCTGTTAGTATCAATAGAATGATTAGTTTTTTCATCTTGTATGTATATGCGGAAATAAGGAAATACCATCCGCCATAGCGGCAGGTGGCCATTGCAACGGGGCAGGCATCTCCGCTGGGGACCAGGGGAGCGATTGCCATGCATTGTTTTAAATCCGCAATAATCGATGAAAAATAAAAAGAGAAGGCTGGCCGTCCTCTTCGTCGCCTGGCGGCGAAGGGCTGGCAGTTGCTTCGGTGCACACCGCATCTGGCAGGCAGGCAGCCGGGTTGATGAAATCAAATACGGTTGGGAGGGAACCAAGAGCGGAAATGGTATAATCTGCTGTTACAGGCTGATGATCGACCTGTAGTTTTATAAAGGCTACTTCGTCGTGGCAGCATTTGTTTTTGGCATTTTGCATACCGCAAACCGAGCAGGTATGCGTGCTCAGTTCAGCCAGTTGTACCGAAGATCCGGTCTGGCGCCCCATACAATAATGCACCTGCAACACCAAGCCGCTGGTGATGGCGAGATACATTAAAGCAACTGATAAGGCCAGTATTTTCTTCATAAATCGGCACAAATGTAAAAACTAAAACGGGAACCGTCAATAAGCGGTCTGTTAAAAAAAGGATTAATTTACAAAACTCCAGAAAATGCCGAATCTTATCTCGAGGCCGGGGTAAGGGTAACCCGCCACCGCGCTGTTATTATTGGTGAAGCCAAAACCGTCTTTTGTGCGCACCGTATTGAGGTTTTCTGCACGCACATAACCTGTAAAACTTTTAATGCGAAAATGGAAATAGGCATTGATGGTGGGCAACCGCAACCGCAGCGTGGCCGTATCCTGGTAATAGAACTGGCCCAGTAAAGGCGAGTAACCATCGGCTTTATAAGCGGTATTGTATTTTATTTCCAGTCCGGTGGCCAGCAACAGGTTTTTAAACCCAAGATTGCCGTTGTAGCCAATACGGCTGCGTGTAAAAACCAGCGGCACATTAACAGGTCCGTTGCCGGCTTTTTGCTGCACGGTTAACTCAAGCAGCCATTGCAGGTGCCGGGTTAAACGGATCTCTTTTTCGGCACTTATCTGCAGCAGGTTAAAAACAGCCGATGACTGCTGTGCGTGATAATAATCGCTAAAATAGCTGTAATTGGTCAGTAATAAATAATTGCCGGTTAATTTCAGCCTTCGCTGCGGTTGCTCAATGGATGCAAAAATACGTACGGTGTTTTCTTTTTTAAAATCGCTGACATTTGAAATATTGAAACTGCTGGCTGGGTTAAAGATAAAAGAAGGCGATCGGTTTACATTCTGAAACCCGATTTGCAGAAAGCCCAGTTCTTTACTCACCAGCCGGCGCAGGCTGCCATAAGCATTGTAGTCGCCGGCGTTTAAGCCTGTTACATACAATTCGCCCTGTGCTTCTGCGTCCCATTTCTGGTTGCGGGTTTTATTCCGGTATTCAGCGTGCAGCCAGGTGTTATGGTAATTGCCTTCACCACCGTCGAAAACACCCTTCAGGTTTTGCAGGCTGGCACCCACCTTGAAGAATTGCTGCGGGTTTTTGTCGTCGGGAAACTGGTAAATAGAAAAATCATTTATCAGCTCCGTCCATTTATCCTGCAACTGGTAGGTAGCCGGCATAGAAAGAAAATTGTAAAACGGGCGGTAAAAATTGGTATCATTAAATGCATCCACCCCCCTGTCTATGAAACGGTAGCTGTAGTTGTTCAGCTGGATGCTGTGCTCAAGCCGCAGTTTGGGATAAAACAGGTGGATGGTAACCGAATCGGTTTGCACGGAATCTTTCTTGCCCAAATCATATTGTTGCCGCAGAAAAAGATTACTGGTCTTGTATTCATTGCCGGTTGTAATGGAGGTTGTCATGGGGTTTACAAAACTGGGCTGCACGGCCCCCAGGAAAACCTTGATAGTGGCCCTGTCTTTATGCGTCTTCAGATCATCCAAATCACTTGGGTTTATGATGCCGCCATTTTCGGCCGATTTTATGCTGTTGCTGAGCAATACAAAAAAGAGGTGATACCGCCGGTTAGGGCTCTGGTAAAAAGAGTTCAGCCGGTAAGAAGACTGGGCAGAATTCTGGTTTTTAAAAAATCCCGGAGAAGTGACCAGCCTGTACTGGAACGCCGCATTCCAGTTGGGGTTGATATTTTGCGTATGCACTACCTGCACCAGTTGTTCCTGCTTTGCACCAATGATATAATTAAGCAGCGTATAAGGCCGGGTGGTATTATAGAAACGCGTTTCACTGAGTTTGATATTGTACACATCAAATGCATGTAAACCCGCATCCCATCCGGGTTTCATCAACGGCGAGAACAACAGTGATTTGGCCGCACTGCCGGTATTGCCCAGGTTGATATAGTCGGCCGGCAACAAAAACCGTTTTGAAAAATCATTGATGGAAGAATCAAATTTAAGGTAGCGGCTGCTGTCGAGGTAACGGAAATTGATGGTAATGGAATCTTCCTGCCCGGTGCGGTGTTTAAGGCTGTCTTTGGAACCGCCTGCGCCGGTGCTGCCGGGGCGTGGAATACGGTTAATAAGACCTTGCTGGGCATTGCTTTTCAGGGCTATTACCAGTAAAAAAAGAAATAGTATGTAAAAAATACGCGTCAAGATAATTTACAGGCAAATTACTTATCAATTGCAATAAAGAAATGCAGCGGAAAGTTAATGTTATACCGCCATCACCATTTCTTTGAAGATGGCACTGAATTTAGGTTCAGCATCCCTGGCGGCCTGTAATACTTCTTCGTGGGTAATGGTGTTTTCTTCTTCGCGTATACCGATGTCTGTTATTACGCTCATCGCAAATACAGACAGGCCTGCATGTACAGCTGTAATCACTTCCTGCACCGTGCTCATGCCCACTGCATCGCCACCCAGCAAATGAATGAGCTTGTATTCTGCCCGGGTTTCAAAAGTGGGGCCGGTTACCCCGCAATACACTCCTTTTTTTAAGGTGATGCCCAGCCGATCGGCGATGGCCTCTGCCTTGCTGATAAGTTCTTTTTTATAGGGTTCGCTCATATCCGGAAAACGGGGACCGAGTGCAGTATCATTTTTACCCAGCAAGGGGTTAACGGCAAAAAAACTGATATGATCTTCAATGATCATGATATCACCCACTTTAAAACCCGGGTTTACACCGCCGGCGGCATTGCTGACCAGCAGGGTTTCAATACCGAGCTCCTTCATTACGCGGATGGGATAGGATACCTCCTGTGCGGAATACCCTTCGTAAAAATGAAACCGGCCAGCCATACACACTACTTTTTTCGACCCCAGCCGGCCAAAAATCAATTTACCCTGGTGACCTTCCACCGTGGAGACCGGAAAATGAGGAATGGTAGCATAGGATATTTCCTTTTCAACTGCTATCTCATTTGCCAGGTTGCCCAGCCCGCTTCCCAATACAATACCTGTTTGAGGCTGTTCGGCATATATATTTCGGATAAAAGCGGCGGTCTCCTTTATTTGTGCGGCGGTTACTGAGGTCATTCCGGGTAATTTAGTTGCCTGCAAATATATAGAAATGGACAACCCTTTGGCGGCCTTATATGGGCGTCGCCTGCCTGAACAGGTTGAGGGAGCCGCCCGGAATACAACGGAAAACGGTTTTTCAAAACACCCGGGCCGATGCTTTTGCCAAAACAGTTGCAAATGGATGTGTTTACCACTATATTTGAATTTTACTCAACCAGCATTGCCCTATTTTTTAAAACATACCCTGTCTTTCCTTTTTATATTGTTTTTAGCGGAAACAAGTAAAGCACAGTTGTGCACGGGCAGCCTGGGAGATCCTGTTGTAAACATAACCTTTGGCACCGGAAGCAATCCCGGCCCGGCACTGTCTTCCAATATTACCAACTACAGCTACGTTACCAATCAATGCCCTTCAGACGGATTTTATACCATTGCCAGCAGTACCGCCGGTTGTTTCGGCAATACCTGGCATACTTTAACAGAAGACCATACCCCCGGCGATGTGAACGGCTATATGATGCTGATCAATGCCTCCTACAGCCCCGGTTCTTTTTATGTTGATACCGTAAGGGATCTATGCGGCGGTACAACTTATGAATTTTCCGCCTGGATCATCAGCCTGCTGAAATCGAGCGCCTGTGGCGGAGTCGGCAACAAACCCAATATAACTTTTCGCATAGAAAGCAGTTCCGGCACCGTGATACAATCTTATTCTACCGGTGATATTGCCAATTTATCATTTGCACAATGGAACCAGTACGGGTTCTTTTTTACCCTGCCGGCCGGCGGAAGCGACCTGGTATTGCGGATGATTAACAATGCGCCCGGCGATTGCGGCAATGATCTGGCGCTGGATGATATTACGTTCAGGCCCTGCGGCCCTAAAGTGAATGCCGCATTTGTAAACGCCAGCGGTATCGGCGATACCGCCCGTTACTGCATCAGCAGCCAACCCTCCGTTACACTTACCGGCAGCGTTCAATCCGGTTATAACAACCCGGCTTACCAGTGGCAGCAAAGTACAGACAGCGGAACAACCTGGCAAGATATTGCCGGCGAAACCAGCAGTACTTATACCCATGTCTTCAATATAGCAGGCGTGTTTCAATACAGGATGTCGGCAGCGGAACAGGGTAATATCGGTATTGCCCGCTGCAGGGTGGCTTCCAATACCCTCACTATTGCTGTAGATACGATACCCGTTCCGGCAGCTGCCAATACATCACCCGCCTGTGATCATTCATCGGTTAGTTTGTCTGCACAAAACGGGCAAACCTATGCCTGGACAGGTCCCAATGGCTTTTCGTCTACCCTTGCTTCGCCCGTACTGGCCACCGCCACCCTTGCAAATGCAGGAAAATATTATGTGCTGGTAAATTCCAAAGGCGGTTGCGTTAAGCGTGATTCCACTACTGTAATAATAAACCCGCTGCCTGCTGCCAATGCAGGTACAGATGCCGTTATTTGTGAGAACAGCAGCGCCAGCCTGCAGGCCAGCGGAGGAGCTTCTTATAGCTGGTTACCGGCCAGCGGCCTTTCCAACACTATCATTGCCAACCCGGTTGCCACACCAGCGGTTACGACTAACTATGTTGTAACGGTAGTAAGTGTTGCCGGCTGTAAGGCATCCGACACTGTTCTTATAACCGTTTTAAAAAAGCCGGTGGCCAATGCGGGCCCCGACAAGAAGATCGTAAACGGTCAGAGCGTCTTGCTGAACGGATCCGCCAGCGGCGATACGGCCTCTTATTTCTGGTCACCACCCCAGTTTATCGATAATACGGCGATACTAATGCCAACCGTAAACCCTGCGAGCGATATGACCTATACCCTTCATGTGTTATCGGGCAATGGCTGCGGTACGGCCACCGATGATGTATTTGTGCGGGTGCTGAAGAAAATTGCTGTACCCAATGCGTTTTCTCCCAATGGCGATGGCATCAATGATGTATGGAATATTGAGGCGCTGGACACCTACCCCGAGTCTGAAACCATGGTTTTTAACCGGTATGGCCAGGTGGTTTTTCATACCAGGGGTTATGGCAAGCCATGGGATGGCAATTTCGGCGGCAAACCGTTGCCGTCCGGCACTTATTATTATACCATCGACCGGAAAAACGATTTTCCCGTACTAAGTGGGTGGGTAATGATTATCCGCTAAAAATTTTCCCTCTTACTGCTATAATTTCTTGTCAAAAGGCAGTAATTATGCTTTTGGTGGTTATGATATGCCTCCGCCTTTGACTAATTTCGCTTTTATTCTCTTTGTCTGGCATCAATCTTGAGCCTTATACGCTCCGCATGAAACAGCCTGGTTTTTTGAGAAAAGATGCTATTTTGTCACGAATTAAATTATAATGAAAGAATCAAATTTGTTTTTTAGGCCTGAAGAAGAGATGGATTTTATACCCATTATCCCCCTGAATGAAAATGAAAACGATGACGGACCTGAAATAGAAATACCAACTGAACTGCCGCTCCTGCCATTGCGGAATACGGTTTTGTTTCCGGGTGTTGTGTTGCCCATTACCGTAGGCAGGGATAAAAGCATAAAAGCGGTTAACGAAGCATACAAGGCTGACAAACTGATAGGGGTAATAGCACAAAAAGACAGTACCATTGAAGATCCTGCCATAACGGATTTGGAAGATATTGGAACCGTAGCCAAAATTGTAAAATTGATAAAGATGCCCGACGGCGGTACCACCGTGATCATTCAGGGAAAACGCCGGTTTAAGATTGGCGCCATTACCCTGGAAGATCCTTTCTTTAAAGCAACGGTGCAATTACTGGAAGAAGAGGAAGCGCCCAAAGACCAGGATTTTGAAGCCTATGTATCTAATATTAAGGAGCTGGCCGCGCAGATCATTCAGCTATCGCCCAATATACCATCCGAGGCATCGATTATTTTAAAGAATATTGAAAACCCCGCTTTCCTGATACATTTTGTCAGCAGCAACCTCAACACCGGCCTGGCGGAGAAACAACAGATACTGGAAATAAACCATATCAAGAGCAGGGCCGATATATTGATGCAGTTGTTGCAGCGGGAACTGCAGTTTGCAGAATTAAAAAACAAGGTTACCAATAAGACCCGGACCGAACTGGACAAACAGCAGCGGGAATACTTTCTGCAGCAGCAGATGAAAAGCATTAAGGATGAACTGGGCGGCGATACCAATGATCGCGAACTGAAAGAATTGCAGAAGAAAGCAGAGAATAAAAAATGGCCCAAAGCAGCCAAAGAATTGTTTCAGAAAGGAATTGAAAAACTGGAAAGGATGCACCCCAGCACGCCCGACTATTCGGTGGTATACAATCATATTGACCTGTTGCTGGAATTACCCTGGGAGGAATATACCAGCGACATGTATGACCTCAAAAAAGCAAAAAAAGTACTGGACCATGACCATTACGGCATGGATAAAATAAAAGAACGGATACTGGAATACCTGGCTGTACTGAAGTTGAAAGGTGATATGAAAAGCCCCATCCTTTGTTTTGTGGGGCCACCCGGTATTGGCAAAACATCGCTGGGCAGAAGCATTGCCAATGCCATTGGCAGAAAATATGTGCGGCTGAGCCTCGGTGGCCTGCACGATGAAAGTGAAATAAGGGGTCACCGCAAAACCTATATCGGCGCTATGCCCGGCAGGATTGTTCAATCCTTAAAAAAGATAAAATCGGGTAACCCGGTTATGATCCTCGATGAGATCGACAAAGTAGGCAATGACCACCGCGGCGACCCTTCTTCTGCCCTGCTGGAAGTATTGGATCCCGAACAAAACAACACCTTTTACGACAATTACCTTGAACTGGAATACGATCTGAGCAAGGTATTGTTTATTGCAACGGCCAACAATGTGGCCAACATACAACCGGCCCTGCGTGACCGGCTTGAAATCATTGATCTGAGCGGGTATGCCGTAGAAGAAAAAATAGAGATTGCCAGGCGCCACCTGGTGCCCAGGCAAAAGGATTTGCACGGGCTGGCAAAAATGAATTTCAAGATCAGTGATAAAGTGCTTGAAAAAGTGATTGAAGATTACACGCGTGAAAGCGGCGTGCGTGAGCTTGACCGGCAACTGGCTTCTATGATGCGCAACCAGGCTAAAGAATTTGCCTTGAAAGGAAGGCTGAAACCAACGCTGGCCAATGGCGATGTGGAAAGGATACTCGGTAAACCACGGTACAGCAATGAGATCTACAAAACAGCCAATATGGCGGGGGTTGCGGTAGGACTGGCCTGGACCTATGTAGGAGGTGATATATTATTTATTGAAACCAGCCTGAGCGATGGCAAGGGAGATTTGAAACTAACGGGCAACCTGGGCAATGTGATGAAAGAAAGCGCTGCTACCGCGCTGACTTATTTACAATCGAATGCAAAGAAGCTGAACATCGACCCCCAGGTTTTTAATAAAAGCAATATTCATATACATGTGCCGGAGGGCGCTGTACCAAAAGATGGACCCAGTGCAGGCATTACCATGATGACGGCCATCGCGTCTGCTATCTCAGGCAAAAAGGTAAAACCCTGGCTGGCCATGACCGGCGAAAGCACTTTGCGCGGCCAGGTATTGCCAGTAGGCGGCATCAAGGAAAAAGTACTGGCCGCCAAACGTGCGGGCCTCAAAGAGATTATTTTATGCTGGCAAAATGAAAAAGATGTGCAGGAGATCGACAGCAGTTTTATCAAAGGCGTAAAATTCCATTATGTAAAAACCATGCAGCAGGTGCTTGACCTGGCACTGGTAAATTAATGCGTTTTTATCTTTTACCTTAATACAATTGGCGCGGGTTCTCAGGCTGGTTAGTGCTGCGAACCCGCGCTTCCTGTTAGCAGCAAAGCTTTTTATTTCCAGATTTTCCGTTTAGCTTGCCATGCAATGAAACGCGCGCGGCAGCTCACCCATCATTTCCTGATCTTATTATTGCTTTGGCCATGGCCTGGCTTAATGCTGAACGCCCAAACACTGGGCGGGGCGGCTGCCTATAATTTTTTAAACTTGCCTGCCACTCCCCAGCTGTCTGCATTGGGCGGCATCAATATTTCTGCTATCACAAACGATGCCGGCATGGCATTTACCAATCCGTCTTTGTTCAGGGAAGACATGCATGAACAACTGCATGTTTCTTTTAACAATATGTATGCGGGCGTAAAAGATTACCACAGCCTTTTTGTGTACCATTACGCAAAATGGTCTACTACTTTTGCGGCCGGTGTGCACTTTGTAGACTACGGTACCCTTTCACAAACAGATGCCTCCGGGAATATCTATGGATCTTTTCATCCTTCCGATTATGTGCTGCAGTTATCAGCGGCCCGGCAATATGCAGAAAAGTGGCATTATGGATTGTCGGTTAAATTCATCAATTCAAATTATGGCATCTACCGGTCAAACGCCATTGCTATGGATATTGGCCTTTCTTATTACGATACCAGCCGCCTGTTCCAGGTAGCGCTGGTATTTAAAAACATGGGTATCCAATTGAAAAAATACCTGAATGCACGTGCAGACGACCTGCCCTTTGATGTGGAAGCAGGCATTACCAAAAAGCTGGCCCGGGCCCCGGTACAGTTCTCATTGACTGCCCACCACCTTCACCAGTTTAACATTATGTACAACGATACGGCCTTTAATAACAGCAACGGTTTTGACCCCGGCACAGGAAATAAATCTTTCACACTTGATAAAGTTTTCAGGCACCTGGTAGCTGCCGGCCAGGTATTCATTGGTGGTAAAATAGAATTGACGCTTGCCTATAATTACCTGCTGCATAAAGAACTGGTTATCTCCAATACTTCCAATGGTTTTACCGGCCTGTCGGTGGGCGTGGGCGCATTGTTTAAGAAGATCCAGATTCGTTATGCACGCAGTCATTACCAGAACAATACCGGATATAATCAACTCGGCCTGAATTTATTTTTTTAGACGGAGCGGCGTTACTGGCGCTACGGGTAAAACCTTAGTGGCATATTAAAATAAACTGCGGTAAAATTTAATCATATCCCCATTTAAAATATGGTTTTTGTTAGGTAAATTTATATCCATAAACCTTTTACAGGTACAAGAAAAACCCGCCTATCCCAAAGATTAGATTGCTGTAAAAGATCGGTGATTGATTACCGGCAGTCTTTATTTTTGCCCTGAACTTAAAACATATACCAATAAATGATTAGAATCGCACTTGCTGATGATCACCATCAGGTAAGGGAAACCTGGCATTTCATACTGTCGACCAATAAAAATTTTGAAGTGGTTGCCAAATGCAAAAATGGACGGGAAGCAATAGAAGCGGCCGGCATTTTTTTGCCAGATGTGTTTTTGATGGATATCAATATGGAACCTGTCAACGGAATTGAAGCAACAGAGGCCATAACTGGCTTGTACCCCCGCATTAAAATCATTGCTATGTCTATACACATAGAAGCAATATATGTAAAACGCATGCTGCAGGCCGGGGCGGTTGCTTATGTAACAAAAAACTCAACTTACCAGGAAGTGTTCGACGCTATTACGCAGGTATATGAAGGCAACCAGTATATCTGCAGCGAGGTACAGCGAAAATTTCCCGTCTACTTTTAAACTGGCAGCGCTGCCTGAACAACCGCTGCTGTCCGCTCCTGCTTGAATGCTTCCCTTGGCTGCAAACCCAGTAAATTAAACATCGCCATATCTTCATCGAACGAAGGATTGGGTGTAGTCAGCAGTTTATCACCTGCAAAAATAGAATTGGCACCCGCCATAAAACACAGGGCCTGCTCGGCGATGCTCATTTCAGTTCTGCCTGCACTCAGTCGTACCATGGTCTCCGGCATAATGATACGGGTAGTGGCAATCATGCGCACCATATCCCATATATCTACTTTTTCATTGTCTTGCAGGGGTGTGCCTTTCACGCGTACAAGGGCGTTAATAGGCACGCTTTCAGGATGCCTGGGCAGGTTGCAAAGCGTATGCAGCATGCCAATGCGGTCTTCATGGGTTTCGCCCAGGCCAATAATGCCGCCGCTGCAAACGCTGATACCTGCCTTGCGCACACTGTTCAGCGTTTGAAGGCGATCGTTATATGTTCTGGTGGTAATGATATCGGTATAATGTTCTTCAGAAGTGTCAATGTTGTGGTTATACGCATACAATCCTGCCTCCTGCAGCTTCCTGGCCTGCTCGTCTGTCAGCATTCCCATGGTGCAACAAACTTCCATGCCCAGCGTATTAACGCCTTTTACCATTTCAATTACCCGGTCAAAGTCGCGGTTGTCGCGTACTTCGCGCCAGGCGGCGCCCATACAAAACCTGGTAGAGCCGGCTGCCTTTGCCTTGGCTGCATATTCCATCACTTCTGCCGTTTCCATCAGCGCCTGCACTTTTACGCCGGTGTTATACCGGGCTGCCTGCGGGCAATAAGCACAGTCCTCACTGCAGCCCCCCGTCTTAATAGACAACAGCGTACAGACCTGCACTTCGGCCGTGTCTTGGTGCTGCCGGTGTACGGTAGCAGCACGATAGATCAGTTCCAGTAAGGGCGTATGATAGATCGTTCCGATTTCATTCCTGGTATATTTGTCTTTGCTCATAACAAGTAATTGATCTGGTATTCAATATGGCAAAAGTAATTAAACCTGCCAGATGTTCAATCATCCATGCGCACAATTGCAGGATTTGCACATTGCCTATTTTTTGTCTTTCAGCAGCACCACGGAATCCTTTAACAAAGGATATTGCTGTTTAAAAAGTGTATTGAATAATACACGAAACTGGTTTACGCCTGTTATGCTGTCGTACAACAGGTGATAGTCCTTTCCCGGAAAATATACGGCATTCTGGTTTTGAAAGGTATAAAAAGAATCCACCGGGATTGTCTCGTTGTTAAACCCATGGTCGCTCATAAAAACAATGACCGCCTTACCACCTGTATTCTGCAGAATGGTGGTGACCAGCTCCTTTATTTTCCGGTTGGTATAGGGCAGGTAGGCCAGGTAGGCCGGTAATGAAAATGCGGCAGATTCCCGCGCAATGTCCGGTTCCTTTTTCGGTTGTTGCTGCTCGTCATAATAAAAGGGCGCATGCGGCAAATAAATATGCGCGTAGATGAACCGTGGTGCAGACACGGACCGCAGGCTTTCCTTTTTTACCGACTCCATCAGCTGTTCATTATTGTTCCTGGTTTTATAGAGGGTGTTGCCAGCCCATTGCCAGCCCAGGTCTTTCTGCAACCGCGGTAATAAAGTAGCAGCCGTTATCAGTTTTGTCTTTACAGGAAGATAAGATTCGTTTACCGGGGCCGGGCTGCCGGCCAGATCAAATACAGAGTAGTTGATGACCTGGTAACCCTGCTGCGCAAGACAGGCGGCCACCTGGTTGTTTTTGATCAGGTTAACAGACCGGTTGTAATCATCTGTGGTAACGGCATTTTTATCCGTGATGTTTAACAGGTAAGACATATTGAGCATCGATGCCATTGAAAAAGCCGTAAAATAGTAATTGCCCCTGCTGGCGTGCTGAAGGGAAAATCCCCGCTGAACAAAAAATGAATCCAGCCCTTCGTTATCATACCGGTACCGCTCCCGGAGCGACAGGCTGCCGGTATACGCATCAAACAGGAGGAAATAAATATCGGGCAATGAACAGCCTTTACAGGCTTTGTAGGCATAGTTGCCGCTGTAACCGGTGGCAGCGGCGCCGCGCGCCGTTTGCGCCGATTTCCATTGCAGCTTTACCAGGTCTACCCCTATATAGATCAGCAACAGCATATTCAGGAAAAAACTGATTCCTGAAAAAGAATGCCTGCTTTTGTATAAACGCCAGGCCAGCAGAACAAAGATCGCTGCAAATGCAGGCAGCAACAGGCGGTACCTTGCTAAAACCGGCAGGTGAACTTTTAGCTTATCCTGGATAAAGCCAAAAAAAAGATAGATCCCCACCAGGTAAAACGCCAGCAGCGCTGACGGGATTGATTTCCTGTAAAAAAGATAACCGGCAGCAAACAATAAAAGTGCAGCGCCGCTATATACCAGTAGCAGTCCTGCCAGGTCTTTCCAGCCTATGAAACCTGTATTTTCCGCGAACCCGTGCAGCACGAAAAAAAACGGTAACAACACCAGGAAAAAAGGACTGTTCCGGATCTTTTTTTTCATGACAGTAAAACATTTTTTTTCATTTTATACAGTATTCGTTCGCTGAAGGGAACTGCTTTTTTTTCTTCAATGGTAAAATGAAGACTGCACAGTTCTTCGAAAGCGGCCGCATCATACAGCGCGTGGTGAACAACTTTGTTGGCGAGCAGCTGCCGGGCTTTTTCATCTGTTAATGGCACAAATTCCACTATCAGGCAACTGCCGGTACAGGCGGCCAAAAAATCGATCACCTGCGGCAAGGGGATATTTTTGGTTAATACCAGGTGGTGCAGCAATGCAAGGGCCATGGTGATGCCGGGGCGAAGGCGCTGCAGGAAGGATGGCCGTTCCTGGTTCTGCCACCCGGTTGCCGGGGCAGGGTTGGTTATATCTATGCAGAGCGGAATAAGGTTGGTTATCTTTTGCTGTCTGCCGGTCATATATAACTGATCTATGCAGGTGCTGTCTGCGTCAACAGCTATTGTCCATTTTCCCGATTGTGCGGCGGCGATGGCAAAGACGCCGGTGTTGGTACCAATATCCAGCAGGGGCTGCGCCGGCAATTCTTTAAGCCACGCGGTTATAATGTTCATCTTGGCACTGGCATAGTCTGCACTCAGGATAGTGGCTGCATAATAGTTATCCCATCCGCCCGAAGCTGTAGCGCAGGAAAGACCGCCGATAAAAGAACGGAGGCTGTTAATAATATGCAGTAGTTTCTGTTTAGAGAAAGCAGGCTTTGCAGGGCCGGCTGCTTTTTTACTGTTCGAAAAATACTGCGGCAGCTGTATGTGTAAAAAAACATGACTGTTAAAGCGGCTCTTCCAGGGTAATAAGCGCCTTGTAAGGGCCATGGGGATGCCGTCTGGGTAAAGCTGGAACAGTTTCAGTAATTCTGCCGAATGGTATTTTGCCAGCAGCAGGGGCACTGCAAAACATTCTATAAATTGCCGGTAAGCCACCCAGGGTGTTGATTCGTCGTATTGTTCAAAAGAAAGGCTGTCTATAAAAACAGGCGCGCCGTTTACAAACTGGATATTAAAAGGAGTTGCATCTTTGAGCATCATACCGTACTGCATACACAGTTGGGCAATGTCAAGGGTAAGCAGGGCCGCTTCTTTCCATTGAGAAAAGCACCATTCGTAAGGATAGCTGATGAAATCCAGCTGTTGCGGAGAAATGGTTTTGTACCAATCGGCGCCACCGGTCAGGTTTTCATTTATCTCCTGGTGGGGCAATAATTTTTTTTCCAGCACCAGCCGTTCGTAGAGCCCGCTTTTTACCAGCTGTTCGTATTCGGCGGCATAGACCTGGTTTACCTGGCGGTAAATGTTGCCTGCCTGTTCAAAGACAAAGCCTGCGGGGTCGCGGTAAGAGGCGGGGTGCTTTTTATAGCTGCTCATGCCCTTGCTCGTTACCGGGCTGTTGCTTTTTCTTCTTTCCCGCAAAAAACAATTTTATCCGCAGCCAGATGGTTTTAAAATAAAATGCTATGCCCAATACAGCAGCGATAACTGCCTGAACCAGGTAACTACCGCTGCCGGGGTCTATATAAAGGAGAAAAAAAGACATTATAAATAACGCAGGTTGGTTTGTGCCGTTAAAGTTAGCAAAGTTTCATACATCAGTTCAATGGTTGTTTCGATATCGCTTTTATGCAGCATTTCAACAGTGGTATGCATATAACGCAGCGGAATGGAAATTAGTACGGAAGGGCAGCCATCATTGGCATATGCAAAGGAATCCGTATCGGTGCCTGTGCTCCGGCTTACGGCCCTCATCTGAACAGGTATGGCCGCTTTTGCAGCAACGGCCTGCACCAGGTCGAGCAGTTTATTATGAACAGCCGGGCCGTAAGCCAGTGAGGGGCCCTTGCCGCACTGCACATCGCCCTCAATGATTTTATTAATCATAGGGGTAGATGTATCGTGCGTTACATCCGTGATGATTGCTACATCGGGTTTGATGCGCCGGGCTATCATTTCTGCACCCCGCAACCCTACTTCTTCCTGCACGGCATTCACCACGTATAAACCGTAAGGCAGTTTCTTTTTATTTTCTTTGAGTAAGCGGGCTACTTCCGCAATCATAAAACCCCCAACGCGGTTGTCAAAAGCACGGCCAACATAGTAATCGTGGGCCAGTTCAGAAAATCCATCCTGGTAAGTTACCACGGCACCGATATGTATACCCAGTGCTTCTACCTCTTTCTTGTTCCTGGCACCGCTGTCAAGAAAAAGATTGTCAACTTTTGGCTGTTGTTCTTTTGCATCCGGGTTGCCCAGCCGGGTATGGATGGCCGGCCATCCGAAAACCGCCGGAACAGGCCCTTTTTTACCGTGAATAAAGACACGCTGTGCAGGTGCCACCTGGTGGTCTACACCACCATTGCGTTTCAGGTACATCAATCCTTCGTTGGTGATATAATTAACAAACCAGCTGATCTCATCTGCATGGGCTTCTATTACTACCTTAAACGGTGCATTGGGGTTGATAACGCCAACGGCTGTCCCATAAGGATCGGTGAACTGTGTATCAACAAAAGGTTTCAGGTATTGAAGCCACAAACGCTGGCCGCTGCTTTCAAAGCCCACCGGGGAAGCGTTATTGATATAATTTTTGAAGAAGTGCATGGACGCTTCCGTAAGTACCGGCTTTCTTTTTTTAACTGCTTTTGCCATCGGAAATAATTTAAAGAGTTGTAGCTGTTGCCTGCCTGAAAACGGCGGGTGGTCTCAAAAAAATTAAAGATAGAATATAATCATCAAAAGGCCGGACAGCATCATCAGCCCATCCAGCACAAAATAATAGTGGTAATCTGAAAAGTTTTTTTTAGAATAGTTATAGAGCGCGCCCAATAACAGGCCAGGGATCAATAAAAGACCTATTGCAGGCAGCCCGATGCCGCTTGTATGCAACAGGAGACTAAACACAACAAACAGCAACAGGGAAAAGAAAAAAAGATAGTTGATGTTTTTTTCATTCAGCCAGGTAATCATACTTCGAATACCAGCAGCCTTGTCGTCGTCGCGGTCGCGGTAATCGAACAGGATACAAATGGCATAGATCAGGAAAAAACGGCTGCATGCCAGCCAGGTAAAACCTTTTTGCCAGGGCAGGCCGGCCACCAGCAGGGGCAGCAGGGTGGTTACGTACATCCATACAAAAGCAAGAAACAGGGTTTTGCCTACGGCGATGCGCCGGAGGCCGATAAATATTTTTTGTGGAATTTTCGGCGCTGAATAAAGAAAGGTAACGAAGGTGCCCAGTGCTATCCAGAACCAATGCTGTCTTAACAAAACAAAGCAGCAGGCTGCTCCTGCCAGGCCGATGAAATAAAGAATTAAATGCAATGATTTATTTCTTACAGACCAGTTCAGCCGTTCAGACCCGTTAACAGACTGCTGGGTCAGGTACCAGTGAAAATTATAGCTGCAAATGGTAGAGAAAAAAACAAACAGGTAGAACGCAAAAGAAATATGTACCGTTAAAAAAAGCAATGAAAGCTGGTACAGCATTACAACCGCACCAAAGGCAATAAAAAGACTGCTGAAAATAAAAAATTGAAAGATGCTTTTCAGCATGAAGACGGTTACAAATAAAATGAATAAAACTTACCTGATAACAACAATCTGGCCGGTAGATACGGTATCGCTTACATGACCGGCCTTGTCATGGATCCAGAATTTTATCATCAGTGTGTCGGGTTGTACTTCACCGGTGGCACCACCAACCTGGGGTGGCGGTGTCTGGGCCGATACCAGTTCATTCTGGTAAGTAAGCGCTATCGATATCTCACCTTTGTCGTAATTGGGAAAATCGGGTATTTTATACCGGATAGAATCGCGCAGCGTAGGCACCACTGTTTGATTCAACCTGAATTTTTGCAGGAACAGGGTATCACTGATATCGCCTTCCTTGTCTGTATAAGAAAGCACCACGGTAGTACCGCCATTTGCCGGAACCACTGAATTAGTGACCAATTTTAAAGAGATTTGCGGCTTGGTTTGAAACTTATCTTTGTTGCAGCCAAGCAAGACAAGCAAAACAATACAAGCTATAAATGGTTTTTTCATATACAAAAGTATAAACAAATTTAGACGATGCCCGTTGAATTACCTAACATATCAGGTGAATGGAATGATAAAATTTTCAGTTTGCAAACCGCGCTTTTCGAAGACATGGCATGGCAGGCCTTTGCTTACCAATATGCCCACAATGCTGTATACGCACAGTATGCCGATGCCGTTGGCAGGCCCCCCGGAAAAGTTGCTGCATTGAAAGACATCCCGTTTTTACCCATTCGTTTTTTTAAATCGCATGCGGTGGTTACGGGCCATTTTGAACCGGAACTGGTTTTTGAGAGCAGTGGTACCACCCAATCCGGTAACAGCCGCCATGCGGTGAAAAGCCTTGCCCGCTACAAAGAGAGTTTCCTGCAGGCATTCAGGCTTTTTTACGGTCCGGTTTCAGACTGGTGCGTCATTGGCCTGCTGCCTTCTTATTTAGAACGGCAGCATTCTTCGCTGGTAGTGATGGCAGACGAACTGGTAAGACAAAGCGGGCATTTCCGCAGCGGGTTTTATCTCTACGATTACCCCTTATTGGCCCGCACCCTGGAAATACTGGAAGCGCAGCAACAAAAAACCATGTTACTGGGCGTAACTTTCGCCCTGCTTGATTTTGCGGAAGCCTATCAACTGCAGCTGCAACATACCATTGTGATGGAAACCGGTGGCATGAAGGGAAGGCGGGAAGAATGGACCCGGCAGCAGGTGCATGCCCTGTTGGCCGATAAACTGGGTGTGCCGGTCATTCACTCGGAATATGGTATGACCGAATTGCTATCGCAGGCTTATTCTGCCGGCAATGGGGTTTTCTACTGCCCGCCCTGGATGAAGGTGCTGTTGCGTGAAGAAGATGACCCCCTCCGTCTTTCAACCAGCGGCAATGGTATCATCAACGTGATAGACCTGGCCAATATTGATTCCTGTTGTTTTATTGCCACAGATGACGCCGGAAAATCATATCCCGACGAAAGCTTCGAAGTAATCGGCCGGGTAGATCATGCTGATCTGCGGGGCTGCAGCTTAATGACCATCTGATCTACGCCAGCCCTCACCCATCAACCGATCAGCCCATCGATTAATTTCCCAGGCTGCACTCCCCTGCCCCGGAAACATGCAGGCTGGCACCCTCCTGTGTAAAAGCAACTATTTTACAATCCTTTGCCAGCAGGCCTTCCGGAAGTTGCAGGTTTACGGTGCCGCTGTTGCCGGTAACGGTCTTAAAACCGCGTACCACATCTACATGCTGCAATAGTTTACCCCGGTTTTCGCCACGTTTAACGGCGCTGCTGGCCTGTAATTGTACCAATGCAATATTCAGAAGGCTTTTGCCGGGTGCATTCGTTTTATAGGTAACCTGTATTGCCCCTGCGTTGCCGGCTTTTGCAGCCAGTTCAATAGCAATATCGTCGTCCTTGCCCAGTTCCTGCTCAACAGATGTATACAAACGGGTTTTATCAGAGCCGGTAAACTCTGTTCTGCCATTTATAATTACCTGCGGCGTATAAATGCTGTTTAACGAAAAAGCCGTGGCATATTGCTGCTGTCGCTCCGCATAAGCCGCGGAACTGAAGTCGTCCTTCCAGCCCAGGTAATTCCAGTAATCAACATGAAAGCCCAGCACATATACATGTGCGGGATAATCTTTTACCAGCGCAGCCACGGCTTCGTCGGCCGGCGGGCAGCTGGAGCATCCTTCAGAAGTAAAGAGTTCTACTACGGCAAATCCCTTGGGCGGCTTGTTTTTTACTTTGTCCTTTACAGGCGCATTGAACCCAAACGATACAACCATGCACACAAGCAGGCAACTGAATGGCAATACAATAAATGGCTTTTTCATATTTTTTATTTTAAGGCAGCACTGCCAAATAAGTGATTTTACTGCTGGCACTTTTTCATTTCACGCTGCAGTAAAATGAAAGTAGATCAGTTTAGCCTGTTTATCTGTCCGGTGTACGACATGTGGTTGACCAGTAAGCTAAAGTTTTGTTAGCATCTTCTGCTGCAACTGAAAATGGCTATTCCGCACCACTACGACCAACGGCATCAATTATCGCGAAAGCTGTCACCGATAAATTGCAGCGCTTCTGTAATGCCGGTGCGCCAGTATTTCCAGGTATGGGCACCATCCCGCACGCGGAATTCATGCGGCACTTCTTTTTCTGTCAGCAATATGTGCAGCAGGCAATTTCCCTTAGTAAGAAAGTCATCGTCGCCGCAATCTATCCAATACCTTACTTTTTTCAGATCCTCACTGGTTTTGGTTTCTACTATTTTCAATACTGAATTCTCGTACCAGGCTTTGTTCAACCGCTCACTGCTTTGCAGGCCCCTGCCATATAACTGGCCAAAGATTTCTTCATAGCGACGATTCTCCATTCTCAACATGGCTGTATCGTCGAAGATGCCGGCACTCAGGGGGGCCGCCGCGGCAAAAAGGTCGGGATGCTTCAACGAATAAATCAGGGCGCCGTAACCGCCCATGGAAAGACCGGCCACCGCACGGTATTGCTTTTTTGTTTTGATGCGATAGGCTTTTTCGATGGCAGGTATAAATTCCTTCACAAAAAAATCTTCATATTTTTCTTTGCCATCATAAGAATTGATGTACCAGCTGGAATCGGCATTCGGCATCACAATGATCATTGGTGGAATGGTGCCGGCAGCAATGGCTTCATCGGCATAGCGGTTAATTTCTCCCGCCTGCAGCCAGGCCGTATTATCATCCGTATATCCATGCAGCAGGTACACCACGGGATAAGCCCTTTCAGAAAAATCATAGTCGGGCGGCAGGTAGACCGTATAGTTAACCGCCTTGCCCAGCAACAGGCTCTTGACCTTGCGCTGCTCAATTACTTTACCAGCCGGCTGGGCCATGGCCAACTGCAACAGCATACATGGAACCAGTGCAAAGAAGATTGTTTTGGCTGTTTGTTGGGTCATGGCAGCAATTTTATGATAAATGTACGGCCCCTTTATTTATAAGGTATTTATTTTTAACTTTCCTGACTTCAATTATGGTACAGATGACCCAGCCACTATCTACCCGCCAGCGTATTGCCTCAATAGATACCCTTAGAGGCATTGTGATGGTTATTATGGCACTTGATCATTGCCGTGATTTTTTTCATATCGATGCCATGACCGGCCAGCCTACCGACATGGCTACCACCACAGCTATTTTATTTTTTACCCGCTGGGTAACCCATTTCTGTGCACCGGTATTTGTTTTTCTTTCCGGTACGGCCGCTTACCTGAACGGGCAAAAGAAAACAAGGGCGCAGCTAAGTAAATTCTTGCTGGCACGCGGTGGCTGGCTGATGGCCGTTGAAGTGGTACTGATGACGCTGATCCTCACATTTAATCCCTTGTACAATATTATTTTCCTGGAAGTGATCTGGGCCATCGGCATCAGTATGGTCATCTTATCCTTGCTGGTATACCTGCCTTTTCGTATGCTGCTCCTGGTTGGTCTGCTGATCTTTTTTGCACATAACCTCCTCGATTATCCCGAAGCCGCAAGGATGGGAAAGCTGAACATTGCCTGGGGTATTTTGCATGGCAGAAATGCGGTCATACCCCTGAATGCCACGCATATTCTGCTGGTGGCCTACTCCTTTCTGCCCTGGACGGGACTTATGATACTGGGGTATTGCTGCGGGCGGCTTTTTTCCGACGCTGCGGATCCGCTTTTCAGAAGAAAAATATTGTTGCGGACCGGGTTTGCACTGGTAAGCCTTTTTATTGCATTGCGTTTTATTAACGCCTATGGCGATCCGTTTCAATGGACAACACAACGCAACGGCATTACCAGCTTCCTGTCTTTCATGAATGTGAACAAATATCCGCCTTCGCTTATTTTTTGCTGCATGACCATTGGGCCGGCCCTGGTATTGCTTGCATTGGTAGAGAATATTGAGAACCGTGTTACCCGCTTTTTTACGGTATATGGAAGGGTGCCTTTATTTTATTTCATCACGCATTTCTTTTTCATTCATGTGCTTTGCGTGGTTTTGTTCTTTGCCTCGGGCTTCCAGGTAAAAGATGCGTTCAACCCCGCGGCCCCTTTTGCTTTCCGGCCGCCGCAATTCGGTTACCCGCTCTGGGTAGTCTACCTGATATGGATGGGAATTGTTTTGTGTTTATACCCCCTCTGCAGGAAGTACGGACGGTACAAGCGTACCCACCGGCAATGGTGGCTGAGCTATTTGTGAAGAAGCTTTAAGCGCCGGGCTGATAGCTATGAGCCGTAGCGGTAAAGAATAAATTCGGGGAAAAAACAGGATGGAACTCCTTTGCTCGAAGCCGGCAGCTACCGGCAGCTATTTCCTCGCAATATCTGCTACGGTTCTTTTTTCCAGTACTTTCAGCGTAGCGTCCCGAACATTCACCATCATATCGTGGAGACCGCAGCTTTTTTCATCGCAGTTTTTACAGCGTTCATAAAAATTCAGGCTTACACAGGGTAGCAAGGCGATGGGGCCATCCAACAGGCGCATCACTTTTGCCATTGGCACCTGTGAAGGCGGTACGGCAAAATAATAGCCGCCACCCTTTCCTTTTTTGCTTTCCAGCACACCAGCTTTCTTTAATTCTAGCAGGATGTTTTCCAGGAATTTCAGTGGTATTTTTTTCTTCTTTGCAATTTCAGCAATCAGCACTGGTCCCTTTTCATTGTTTTGGGCCAGGTACATCAGCGCTTTAAAGGCATATTGACTTTTTTTAGACAGCATTCATGTTATTTTTTGTTTTCAATGATGTAAGCAAACCGGCAGGGTACGGATGCGAGCCAGCGCGGCGGTTAAAACCCAAGTACTTCCTTCATGCTAAAAATACCTTTTTTTCCTTTTACAAAAGCAGCCGCCAATACTGCCCCGGTCGCAAAACCAATCCGGTTATGCGCCGTATGCCTGATCTCGATGGTATCAATGGTAGATTGATAACTGACCGTATGGGTACCCGGTGCGGGATCGATGCGTTTGCTGACAATGGATAATTCTTCCGGGCGGTTAGTAACCGCATTTACCCAGGTCTGTTTGCGATCCATTTTCTCCATTACCTGCTCCGCCAGTGTAACGGCCGTACCGCTGGGGGCATCTTTTTTCATGGTATGGTGAATTTCTTCCATGCTCACATCATACTCCGCATGCGGCTTCATAAGTTCCGCCAGGCGTTTATTGATCTCAAAAAAAATATTAACCCCGATGCTGAAATTACTGGCATAGAGCAGGCAGCCTTTCTGCTGCAGGCAATAAGCTTTTACTTCTTCCAGCCGGTGCTGCCAGCCGGTGCTGCCACAAACCACCGGTACCCCTGCCTGCAGGCAGCTCATCACGTTGTTAAAAGCACTGTGCGGATTGGTAAACTCAATGGCCACATCGGCCTGTTGCAGGTTGGCAGCTGTTAGATCAGCCGCATTGTGCAAATCGATCTTTAACACAATTTTATGCCCCTGCGCAAGGGCTATTTCTTCAATTGCTTTACCCATTTTGCCATACCCTATCAATGCAATTTTCATTGGCTGTCTCAACTGACCGGAAGCATCCATGATCGTTTTTTTGCGAAGGTAATGACCCCGCATGGTTTAATAACAATTACCGGGGGCAATAGTTGGGGTATGCTGTAAGGTGTACGGTTACACCCTATTTCATAAGCTTCTTGGCTTCCGAACTGAGTATTTCCTGTACTAGGGTATGGAGGGATCCCTGTGGCTGGTTGAGTACAAAATCAAGTATTTTCTTGCTGAGGTCCAGGCCATTGGCCTCGGCAGGCAATACAGACGCCACCTGGTTAATCAGGTGTATGTTTTGATCTTTCAGGTTGCGCACCGCTTCCCAGGCATCGGCGCTCACATAGATCTGCTGGGAGATATTATGCTCGTATTCCTGTTTAATTGTCTGTGTGAGCAATTGCTGCATATCCGTTTTGCCCAGCCCGGGCTGGCTGCTGCGGCTGATCAGGTTGGGGATGGCAATGCGATCGGCCAGTATCACCAGCCTTTCATAGGCCGCCAGCTGCAATGGCTGTGTGCTGGCGGGTGCAGGCGCCGCCGTCTTTATTTCATCGGGTAAAGTCTTTTTGTCTTTCTGGTAAAAATAAAAATAGACGATAAGCAGCACGATCAATACGCCAATGCTGATCAGAATGGTACTGGTTTCTATCATTTCATAGTTATTAGTTCACAAATGTAAGGCGGCCACAGTAATAGCCGTTTATCTTTTTGCAGTGCTATAAACTATATAATGCCGGATTTGTTGTTACTTTTATATAAATATTCGAATATGGAAACAATGATGGCAGCACCGGTGCAACTGACTCACCGGGCGGTGGCGGAGATAAAAAGGCTGATGAATGCCGCCGATTTTGATCGGTCGAAAGCCTTGCGCATCGGAGTAAAAGGGGGCGGCTGTTCGGGCATGACCTATGTGCTGGGCTTTGATGACAAACAGGCTGCCGACGAAACTTTTGATGCAGGCGGCATAAGTAATGTGATGAACCCGGCGCACGGCCTTTACCTGATGGGCATGGAAGTAGACTGGCAGGATGGCTTAAATGCGCGTGGCTTTACTTTTTCCAATCCCAATGCCAGTAAGACCTGTGGCTGCGGAACCAGCTTCGCGGTATGATGTCGGGATTTGGGGGATTTCTTTTACTGACCAGTTCCAGCTCAATCACAACAGCAAAAAATCACTGTTGCTCGGGTAAAATATTGTTTTTTCAATAAGAGGCAGGTGCAACAATTGAATTGTTTTAACCGATTATCAAATACAAGAACCTGACTTCATTCCAGCAACCCCACTTCTTCCTGTCCGTCTTTTTCTTTCCAGAATACCCTCACCTTCTGGGTAACGATGGAATCGATGGATTTACCGGTATAGTCGGCCTGTATGGGCAATTGCCGGCTGAACCGCCTGTCTATTAAAACACAAAGCTCTACTTTTGCGGGTCGGCCAAAATCCAGCAACGCATCCAGCGCGGCCCGGATGGTGCGGCCGGTGTACAATACATCATCTATAATCACCACCTGTTTGTTTTCAATGCTGAACGGTATATCTGTTTTATTGGCAATGTGCAGCTGGTTGCGCACATCATCGCGGTAAAAAGTAATATCCAGCCTGCCATAGAAAACCCTTTCCGCCCCTACTTCCTTTTTCAATTGTGCAATAATTCTGTCAGACAGGTAAATGCCCCTTGGCTGAATGCCAATCAGTACCGTGTTATCGAGGTTCAGGTGGTTCTCTAATATCTGCTGGCTCAAACGTTGTATGGTAATGGCCAGCTGCTGCTCTGTAAGTACGGTCTTCAAAATCAACTAAAATTTGTATAAAAATAGCATAAGCGCCTTAATTGTGGCCATTTTTCCTGCTTGTTAAGCAGACTGCTTGCGAATGGCCATTTTATTTGGGTTGGCATTGTGTAAAATAGATTTTATTTTCGCAGCTCTTTAAACAAACTAAAACCAGCCCCGCAATATGAACATGGTAGATTCTTTGGAAAAAATCCCCGTCAGCATATTTCCGTCGCTGAAAGAGGGTTCCGCTTTTATCGCAGCTGAAATTGCCAATACCATTAAAAGCAAGCAGGCTAAAGGAGAAAACTGTGTACTGGGCCTGGCAACGGGTTCTTCACCTAAAACCGTTTATACTGAGCTGATACGACTGCACCGCGAAGAAGGGCTTAGCTTTAAAAACGTGATCACTTTTAACCTGGATGAATATTACCCGATAGACAAAGACGCCCTGCAGAGTTATAACCTTTACATGAAAGAACATTTGTTTGATCATGTTGATATTGACCCTGCCCATTGCCATGTGCCCAACGGCGAAATAAAAAAAGAAGACATCAAAAAATTCTGCGCAGCCTACGATGCGCGGATAGAAGCCGCCGGCGGACTGGATCTGCAAATACTGGGCATTGGCAATAACGGCCATATCGGCTTTAATGAACCCGGTTCCAGCCTGTTCTCGCGCACCCGGCTGGTACCGCTCGAAAACTCTACCCGCGTGGCCAATGCCCAGGAATTCCAGAACATCTCTAACGTGCCACGCCTGGCGATTACCATGGGCATCAGCGTTATTATGAAGGCGAAAAAGATCCTGCTGATGGCCTGGGGACAAATGAAAGCACCGGTGATCAAAGAAGCGGTAGAAGGCATTGTTACCGAGCAGATACCGGCTTCCCTGCTGCAACAGCACGG
>CAXTMV010000052.1:0-2112 GCA_964245425.1 uncultured Flavihumibacter sp.
GCGCGGGCCAGCGGCAATGCGGTGCCGGTTTTGAACAGCCATCCAATCACGCTGTCGGCAGCCGCGGGCGGTTCCATAGATTTCAGATAGGTTCTTTTTCCATGGCTATAAATAATCAGGGTTGTTATTGCACCGTCGCAGCAATCAATATCTTTAAAATGAAGGGTCTCATAATGACTGGCGGCCAGCACCCGCAATAGTTCATTAAAAGTTGTGTCACCCAGAAAACCTTTAAACTGTCCGGAATGGATGGTATCCTGGTCGTTTTTGGATAGAAAAAAAAGCCGGGTTATGCGTATTTGCCGGTTGCTGTCGATCTGCAGATCAATTTGCGGGCAGGTGCCGTAACACCTGCTGGAATGATAAATGATTTTTGTAAAGGTAGCTGCGGGGGGCTTACTTTTGGCGGTTGGCTGCGAGCAACCCCAACTGAGCCCTATAGCTGTTGAAATAGCGGATAAGGTTAGCCGTATATTCATGTTTGTATCTTTTATTGCTGAACAGGGCACCTGCTGCTGTCTGCTGAAACACACTATAAGAAATAACTATTTCAATATTCCTTTTATCTCATTGAGTTTAAACAGCGCTTCCACCGGGGTTAGCCGGTTGATATCGATGCTTTCGAGCATTTTTCTTATTTCATCAAAAGTGGCGGAATGGGCATCAAAAATAGACAGCTGTAGTTTTTGTGCCGGCATATTCTTTACGCGCTGGCTGGTTTGTCCGTCTGCATGGGCTTCTTCCAGGTGCTTGAGCATTTCATTGGCCCTTTGTATCAGCGAAGCCGGCATGCCGGCCATGCGTGCCACATGAATACCAAAACTATGGGTGCTGCCGCCCGGCGCCAGTTTGCGCAGGAAGATGATCTTATTGCCTAGTTCTTTATTGGTGATATGATAATTTTTGATGCGTGGCATCCGGTTCTCCAGCTCGTTCAGTTCGTGGTAATGGGTGGCAAACAATGTTTTGGGCTGGTGCGGGCTCTGGTGCAGGTATTCGGCAATGCTCCAGGCAATGGAGATGCCATCGTAGGTAGAAGTACCGCGGCCAATCTCATCCAGTATAATTAAACTGCGGGCGGTAATATTATTGATGATGCTGGCAGTTTCATTCATCTCTACCATAAAAGTAGATTCGCCGCCGCTCAGGTTATCAGATGCGCCAACGCGGGTAAATATCTTATCGGTCAGCGCTACCTGGGCACTGTCGGCTGGTACAAAGCTGCCCATATGCGCCATCAGGGTTATCAGTGCCGCCTGCCGCAGCAGCGCGCTTTTTCCGCTCATATTTGGGCCGGTAAGAATGATAATCTGCTGGGCTGCCGGGTCAAGAAAAATATCATTGGCAATATACGGATCGCCTGCGGCCAGCTGCCGTTCAATGACCGGGTGCCGCCCCTGTTTGATATCTGTTTCAAGGCCCTCATGCAGCGCCGGTTTTTTATAGTTGTAATGCAGGGCGTTTGCAGCAAAACAAATCAGGCAGTCCATTACGGCCAATACATGCCCGTTTACCTGTATGGGTGCGATATAATCTTGCAGTTCCAGCAATAATTTCTCATAGAGATCGAGTTCGATGGCCAGGATCTTTTCTTCGGCACCAGTAATTTTCTCTTCGTATTCCTTCAGTTCGGGTGTAATGTATCGCTCTGCATTGGCCAGGGTTTGCTTGCGCATCCAGGCGGCGGGTACTTTGTGTTTGTGTGAATTGGTCACTTCAAGGTAATAGCCAAATACATTGTTGAAACCGATCTTGAGCGAGGAAATGCCAGTGCTCCCTGCTTCTTTCAGCTGCAATTCTACCAGGTATTCCTTGCCGCCGCTGGCAATTTTGCGGAGCGTATCCAGTTCTGCATGAATGCCCTCTTTGATCACGCCACCCTTCGCCGCTGTAGCGGGCGGGTTCTCGTTGATCTCTTTCACTATCTTGTCAACTATATAATGACAAGGATTGATGGAATCCGCCAGTCTTTTTAAATAATCGTTGCTGGCGCTTTGTGCCAGCCCGCGAATGGCTTCTGCGTGCTGCAATCCGCGGGCCACCTGCATTACTTCGCGCGGGCTGATTTTTTTGAGCGGTATTTTACTTACCAGCCTTTCCACATCACCAGTT
>CAXTMV010000052.1:2122-3658 GCA_964245425.1 uncultured Flavihumibacter sp.
TGTTTGATGTGCTGGGTTATTTTGGCGCGGGTGTCAACTTCTTTTATCAGCCAGGTCACCAGGTCAAGCCGTTCGTTTATTTTGCGCATATCCTTCAACGGTAGAAGAATCCAGCGTTTGAGCATCCGGGCGCCCATGGGCGATACGGTATTGTCAAGCACTTTGTGCAGGTTATTGCCATCGCCATTGTTATTACCCACCAGTTCCAGGTTGCGGATGGTAAACCGGTCCATCCATAGGTAATCATCACGGTCAATGCGTTGCAGCGATGTAATGTGCTGCAGGTTGGGATGCTCGGTATCTTTCAGGTAATGTAATATCACACCTGCACCGATGATACCGGCCGGCATGTCTTCAATACCAAATCCTTTTAATGAATGGGTCTGAAAATGTTTTAGCAGGCTTTCATTGGCATAGGCTTCATCGAAGATCCAGCTTTCCAGCGTGTAGGTATAAAACTTATTGCCATATAGTTCCTTGAACTGTTTCTGGAAGCTGCGTTGAAAAATAACTTCGGCCGGCCTGAAAGTTTGCAGCAGCTTATCAATATATTCCTGGTTACCTTCCGCCAGAAAGAATTCGCCGGTGGAAATGTCCAGGAAGGCGATCCCCTGGTTGTTGTCGGTAAAATGAATGGCAGCAAGGAAATTATTGGTGTTATGTTCCAGCAGCTTATCGTTGGTGGCTACGCCCGGCGTTACCAATTCGGTTACACCTCTTTTTACGATCCCCTTGGTGAGCTTGGGATCCTCCAGCTGATCACAAATGGCCACTCGGTACCCGGCTTTTACCAGTTTATGGAGATAAGTATCCAGTGCATGGTGCGGAAAGCCAGCCAGTTCAGACGAGGAAGCGGCACCATTGTTCCTTTTGGTAAGCGTAATCCCCAATACCTGTGCAGCAATGATGGCATCTTCCCCAAATGTTTCATAAAAATCACCCACCCTGAAAAGCAGTATAGCATCGGGGTATTTTTGCTTGATAGCCCGGTGTTGCTGCATCAGTGGTGTGTCTGCAGAATCTTTTGCCATGGGCAACAAATATAAAGGCTTTTGCTGTAGCGCAGCGTGCAAGCGGTTGGCTATCTGCTATTGCCTGAAATTTTTGTGAAACCTGCCTATTACATGACCGGCACAAAAATTTTGTCAGCCAGCCCAAATCCGTTTCTTTTGCTAAGCTAAGAAGCTAAGAGAACAAAGAGAAAAGGACCTTACCGGAAATTGGAATGGGTGAAGTTGGGTATCGCACTGCGTTAACAATGCAAACGGGGGCGGTAGCAATTATTTTTCCCTGTTTTCTCTGCTGGTGCTCTGCGATAATATCGCTGCAACAAAGGACGGGCGCGGCCCCGGCCGCACAGGTAACCGCAGCAAGAACCCCTTTTCTCTCTGTTCTCTTGGTTTCTTAGCCCAAAAAAATACGTTATGGACGCAGATTTGAACAACTATCTTTTTCAACATAAAAGTATCAGCATACCGGGGCTTGGATCACTGGTGGCGGAGACCATTCCGGCGGTATCTGATTTCGCTAATAAGC
>CAXTMV010000052.1:3668-25317 GCA_964245425.1 uncultured Flavihumibacter sp.
CGATAAATATTTCGATGTGCCGGATAAAAGTTTTTTTGCTTATTTGTCGCAGCGAAAAGATACGCCCGACTTTGAAGCCATCAGGTGGTACAATGAATTTGCCGCCGATCTTTGCAATAAAATAAAGACAGACGAAGAGGCGGTATGGCAGGGAGTGGGTGTCTTTAAAAAAGATTTTGGCGGCGAGGTATTATTTGAACCGTATCCCCTGCCATATGAATGCTATCCTGCCGTTAAAGCCGAAAGGATTGTACGGGCAGACGCCAAGCATTCCATCCTGGTTGGCGATAAAGAGAAGACTAATTATGAAATGACAGAACTGCTGCACGACGAGGTATATGTAGAAAAGGAATCCTGGTGGATATATGCACTGGTGCTGGCAGCCATCGGGTTAAGTGTACTGTTTTTTCATTTGTACAGCAACAATATGAAATGGAGCACTGGCAACCAGCAGCAGATTGAAGTAAAAAGTCAACAGTAAAAAACCAAAAAGTCAAAAAAAAAAGTAAGATTCAAAATTCGAAAACCGGTAGCCATTATTTTCGATGCCATGGTTTTGCCGCACAGCTTTTTACTGCTGAATTTTTACTTTTGATTTGTTTATTTTTTCATGGGAACTATACAAAGAAACAATTGCCCGGTTTGTAACGGAACCGCCCTCTCGAAGCAGCTATCGGCAAAAGATTATACTGTTTCACAGCAGTTGTTCGATATCTGGCAATGCGCTCAATGCAGCCTGCGCTTTACACAGGAAGCACCTGATCCGTCATCGGTAGGTGCTTTTTACCAGTCAGACAATTATATATCGCACACCGATACCAATAAGGGACTGGTGAACAAGCTGTACCATTTTGTGCGCAAGACAACGTTGCAACGCAAACGCGTTTTAATTGAACGGGCCACCGGCGTAAAAAAAGGGGTTCTGCTGGATATTGGTGCGGGAACAGGCGCATTTGCCCATGCTGCGCAGGCAGGCGGCTGGCGGGTAACAGCATTGGAGCCGGACAGCAGTACCCGGCAGCGCGCGGCAGATCTATATGGGCTTGCTTTACAGGACACCCAAACACTGTTTCAGCTGCCGCCGGCGAGCTTTGATGCCATTACGCTATGGCATGTGCTGGAACATGTGCATGAACTGCATGCTTATATAGAACAGATAAAAAGCCTGCTGAAGAAAGACGGCCGCGTACTGATAGCAGTACCCAATTATACATCGCGGGATGCAGCTATTTACCAGCAATACTGGGCCGCCTATGATGTGCCCCGGCACCTCTATCACTTTTCACCGGCGTCCGTTAAAACATTATTACAGGCGCATGGGTTGCAATTGCTGGCAATAAAGCCGATGTGGTACGACAGCTTTTATATTTCCCTGCTGAGCGAGCAGTATAAAAATGGTAAAAGCAACCTGGTAAAAGCCGCCTGTACGGGCCTGCTCTCCAACATAACGGCGCTGTTTAACCGAAGCAGGTGCAGCTCGCTGATTTATGTGATTGGGAAGAAGCTGTAGGGTATGGGATATAAGGTGTAAGTCTTTTAAAAGCAGGCCCAAAGGGCCGTACCCTGTCAGTCCCGGATTATACCCAGGGCTGAAACAATCACAAAATAATCTTGAATTTAGTTGAATTTCAACTCATAGATCGTAGGCCATAATTTGCCCGTAACATACAGACTATTGGTCTCCGGGTGAAAGGCGATGCCGTTCAGCACTTCGGAATGCCGGTATTTCTGTTTGGCCTCTGCTTCCAGTTTACCAAGGTCCAGCTTGCCCATCACTTTGCCATTAGCCGGGTCAATTTTAAGCACGTAATTGGTTTGGTATTGGTTGGCATAAATAAAGCCATTGATATATTCCAGTTCATTGATATTGGATACAGGGCCATTATTATCCGTTACGCCCAGGATGCTTTGTGCTTTGAGCGAAGTAGTGATGGCGAGCGGGTCAATGATCTGCAGGTTGCTGCTGCCATCGCTCATGATCAGGTGGCTGCTGTCGTGGGTAAGCGCCCAGCCCTCGCCCGGGTAACTGAATTCCTGCAGCTTCTTAAATGTTTTGGCATCATATATATAACCGGTATGGTTCTGCCAGGTCAGCTGGTATATTTTTCCATTTAGTATGGTGATGCCTTCCCCGAAATAAATGTTATTATCAAGCGTTATTTTCTTATCAACCTTACCCGTTTTTAAATTGGCGATTCCAAAAGCCGAAGGATAGGGTTTGGCCCCTTCTTCATCGGCAGAACCGGCGCCGGAGCTTTCAAACAATTGTCCGTCGTGAAATTCAAGTCCTTCGGTGTAGAATCCTGTATCGTGCGGGTAAGTATTTACAATGGTATAACCAATTAAAGGGGGAGCCGCTTCGGGTGTGCCGGGCAGGGTAGCAGAGGGGTCGGGTGTATGGCTGTTACAGGCTGCCAGCAGCAGCAACGCCAAAACAGGTATCAGTATTTTCTTCATATTTTCAGCGGTTGGAATGCAAATGTACACTGGCGGAAGCGGAGATAAGGCAAGGTTTTCTTAAAAAATGGTCGCCCGGAGCTTTGAAATGCAGGATAAAAGTATTTATTTCACATCGCTTACCGTTAAAGACCCACCATACCCCTGTTTGCTCAGTATACAACGCTGTACAGCGTTACAGGCGGGTCCGGCAGTTGGCCGGGTAAGCCTGCCCGATCATAATAACAGACCTGGCATTTATTTTTTTACAACAGACCAGTTTTTTCCCGGTTTTTACATCTTAAGCCAGTTAAACGGCTTGTAAAGAAGCACTTCCAATTATCCTTCCTGCACCCGGTACCAGCCGGCACTATCCAACCTTTGAAAACCTTCGTGCAATTTACCCAACCTGCGGTTACAAAAAGAACGATTCATGAAGAGAAATCTACTCTGCTTGCTTTTGGCATTTTCCTGTACCTGTCTGTTCGCCCAGCGCGATTGCCGCCAGGAAGACTACCAGCAACGCCTGGTAACACTGCATCCTTTATTAAAGGGACAGTATGAAAAGATAGAAGCCTTTCTTTCCAAACGTTCACCCACTCATCCAGTCATCAGCAATGGTACTGTTATCGATACGGTGGCAGCCAGCCATCCGGTACCGGATAAGATAGTGATACCCGTTGTTGTGCACATATTATGGAACAATGCGGGCCAGAATATTTCAGATGCCCAGGTGCTTTCACAATTGGCTGTATTGAACAATGATTTTAATTTAGCCAACGCCGATCGCAATAAAATACCTTCTTATTTTAGTTCACTGGCGGCCAATTGTGGTATTTCTTTTGCACTGGCAAAAATGGATCCTGCAGGGCGCCCAACCACAGGTATAGTGCGCAAACAGTCTGGCGTGGCTGTATTCAATTTTGATGATAAGGCCAAGAGCAGCACCACCGGTGGCGACGATGCCTGGAGCGCAGACAATTATCTGAATATATGGGTTTGTAACCTGGTCAGCGGTATTTCCGGTTATGCCAGCGCACCGGGCGGACCCAAAGAGAATGACGGAGTAGTTATCAGTACGGGTGTATTTGGTACCCTGAACATCAGCGGACCTTTTAACAAAGGCCGCACGGCCGTCCATGAAATCGGTCACTGGCTGAACCTGCGCCATATCTGGGGCGATGCCAGCTGCGGTGATGATAAAGTGGATGATACGCCTACGCAGCAGGGTGCCAACCGGGGCTGCAACAGCGGCGAAAAATTTACCTGCGGTTCTACGGCGCACGGCGATATGTATATGAATTATATGGATTTCAGCGACGATGCCTGTATGTATATGTTTACAAATGGCCAGCGCAGCAGGATGCGGGCTTTGTTTGAAACAGGCGGCCCGCGGAACAGCATCCTGTTCTCCACCGCGCTGAACAGCACAGGATTGCCCTTGCAGGATACCCTGCCGGTTGCCGCCGGTTTTGATCTGCTGTTGTATCCCAACCCGGCCACCAATAACCTGCGGGTACAGGTAAATGGCACTATCAATGCAGGCAGCAGCAAAATCTATCTGCTCAATGCAACGGGGCAATTGCTGAAGACCGTTAATTGTACTACCAAACTGCAGCAGCTGGATATCAGCAGCCTGCCGGCCGGTCTTTATTTTATAAAAATGGATGGTATGCAGGCCGGCGGTATGAAAAAATTTGTGAAGGAATAAAATAATCGAAGAACCAAACCTATTCTGTAGCGGGTAAGCCTGGTCTTGTCTTCCCGGATTTTATTTTTCTGCAGGAATAAGCCTCGGCTCATTCCTGCAACCCCTTTATTTAGACAGCATTTCCCTGGCAACCATATCGCCAATCACAGGAGATAAAGCTATGCCCATGCCACCCATGCGTACCGCGCAATAGATATTTTTTTCAATTTTTTTGACAATGGGAAACCGGCTCTTGCCCATACCCATAATGCCGCTCCAGCGATGGGCAATGCTGTATTTCTGTTTGGGTAATACAACACTGGCAAGAAAATGCTCCAGTTCCTGTTGTACCAGGTCGGTGGTTGCCATATGGCCGGTATTCTCCGTAGCCAGTGATTTATTGCGGGCGCCACCCAGCAATACCCGGTTGCCGGAGAGGTTACGGAAATAATAAAAACCCTCGTCGAAATGAAAGACTCCTTTAAAAGACAGTTTTTTAACAGGGGTTGTAACCAGCACCTGGCCACGAACCGGCATTACATCCAGCTGGGGCAGCAACTGTCCGGCAAAGCCATTTGTACAGATCAGCAATTGGTCTGCAGAAAAAGATACCGGCAGGTTGGTCTGTATATCAATTTGGCCACCTGTTCGCTGAAAACTTTTTATTTCAGTCTGGCTAAGTACCTGCACCCCCATGCCCTGCACTTTTTTCAACAAGGCTGTTAATAATTTGCCGGAATGCAGCTGGGCTTCAGCGCGACTTTCTATTAAATGACTGGTGTGTTTAAAGCCAAAATCTTTTATTTTTTTATCTGCCGCCCGGAAGACTTTTTCATCTTTGATGGCTTTGCGCAGGGTAATGTTTAGCCAGCCCAGGTCGTTTTTCAGCTGCTTGAATTTGGGATACTGAACGTCGGTAATCAATTCATAGCCACCATGCCGTTCGTAGTCGATTTCTTTTTTGCTAAATGTCTTTTGTATCCGGCTGAGCCCTTCGTACCGGAGCAATACCATCTCCAGCATGTTCTGCTCTCCTTTTTCACGGGCATGTGCCAATAGTTCGGTAGCGCTGCCAATGCAGGCAAATCCCGCATTGCGGGTACTGGCACCCGTGGGTATCACGCCTCTTTCCAGCACTAATATACTGGCTTGCGGCGCCATTTTCTTCAGGTAATAAGCACTCCATAAGCCAACCAAGCCACTGCCGGCAATGATGATATTTTTAGGAGCAAAGAATGTTTCCTGTTCCCATACAGACAAATGAAGCATAGCACGCAATTTTTAAACGGGCCGGACCAGGAAAATGCAGTACGCTGCTTGTTTTAAACAGCCTGTAACTGGCAGCGGAACGCAATTCCATGTACAGATGCCTGACAAAAATATCAAATGGCTGTTTACAGGCAACACAGTGGACGCCCGAAACAGGTAATTATTAATTTGATAATATTGCCTGCCGGTTAAAAACGTATACCGATAGAAGCGCCTGCCCTGAATCCTGGAGCAAAACCTGCATATTTGGTATAAACGGTTTTCGTATTGGTGTTAACCGTTACATCTATCTTGTTACCGATAAAAGGGATGTTCTTCAGGTTGTCTTTAATATCCTTTTCTGCTTCCTGGCTATCGGCCAGGCTCCAGGGAATATTGTCGTACACATCGGTAGAAACAGAAGAGAATTTGGCTGAATTGGCTTCGGGTCCAATCAGGAAAAGGTCCACCACCACCAATCGGGCAATCATGAACTGTGCGCCTATCTGCAGTCCTGCTCCATACCCTTCATAATCAAAACGGCTGTCGAAACGCGCGGGTTGGTCGTTTACTTCTGCGTTCAGGAAACCATGGGCATTAAATTTCAGGTATTTCGCATAGGGCTCAATATAGAAACCGGTCATGTTTCTTTTGCCCAGGTAATAACGGTAACCAGCCATTGCCGAACGGCCGGAAGAAATAATATCGCTTTGTTTGCCGTCGTAGCTAATGCTGCGTGTTTTATCAAAAGGCGCACCCAGGAAAAGGGTAATGGATTGTTTGCGTTTAAAATTGTACTCGGCACCAGCGGTTATCTTGCCAATGCCCAGTCCGCCGGGTGCAAATTTTGCCGTGATGCTTTTTTTATAGCGGGCAGATTCGTTTTCTTTTTGTGCTTGTACCAGCACAAAGCTTAGCAACAGGCAGCAGGCGGCGATTATTTTTTTCATACGGAAAAGGATTTGCTATTTAACGGCAAAAACGCGTGTTTAATTTTCCGCATGACCTGATAAAAAAAAACTACGGGTATTCCCGTAGCTTTTTTAGCCTGTATCTTCAAATGAACTTTATAAATGGATGGCTTCACCGTAAGCCACTTCAATAGCATCTTTTACGCTTTCACTGATAGTAGGGTGGGGGTGAATGCTGTTCAGCACTTCGTGGTGGGTGGTCTCCAGTTTACGGGCCACCACTGTTTCAATGATGATCTCGGTTACATTGTAGCCAATCATATGGGTACCCAGCCATTCGCCGTATTTGGCATCAAATATTACTTTAACAAAGCCTTCTGTGGCGCCGGCTGCGCTGGCCTTGCCACTGGCGCTCAAAGGAAATTTGCCTACTTTGATTTCGTAACCGGCATCCTTTGCCGCTTTCTCGGTATAACCCACCGACGCTACTTCCGGTGTGCAATAAGTACAGCCGGGTATATTGCCGTAGTCGACCGGTTCCGGCTGGTGGTTGTATTTCTTTTCGTTGTAGCCGATATTTTCCACGCAGACAATGCCTTCCTTACTGGCCACATGCGCCAATGCGGGCCCCGGTATACAATCGCCAATAGAATATACGCCCGGCAGGCTGGTCTGGTAAAATTTGTCTACTACTATGCGACCCTTATCTGTTTTAATGCCGTTCTCTTCCAGCCCGATGCCTTCAATATTAGCAGCGATGCCTACTGCACTAAGTACCACATCCGCCTCCAGGCTTATTTCGCCGGTGGCTGTTTTTACTTTTGCTTTTACGCCGTCGCCTGCGGTGTCGAGCGATTCCACAGAAGCATTGGTCATGATATCGATGCCCTGTTTCTTCAGTTGTTTTTCCAGTTCTTTTGAAATATCATCGTCTTCTACCGGTACTACTTTCGGCAGAAATTCTACTACGGTTACTTTTGTGCCCATGCTATTGTAGAAATAGGCAAACTCAACGCCGATCGCACCACTGCCCACTACAATCATCGATTTTGGCTGGGTGGGTAAAGACATGGCTTCGCGGTAGCCGATTACTTTTTTGCCATCCTGCTTCAGGTTCAGTAACTCGCGGCTGCGGGCACCGGTGGCAATGATAATATGTTTTGCTTCTACTGTTTCTTTTGTGCCGTCTGCTTTGGTCACTTCTACCTGGCCCTTGGTTTTCAGTTTGCCAAAACCCATCACCACATCAATCTTGTTTTTCTTCATCAGGAACTGAACGCCCCTGCTCATTTTATCGGCTACGCCACGGCTGCGCTTGATCACGGCCGCAAAATCCTGTTTGCCACTGGCTTCAATACCGTAGTCTTTGGCATGGTTGATATAATCCATTACATTGGCGCTCTTGAGTAATGCCTTCGTAGGTATGCAACCCCAGTTCAGGCAAACGCCCCCCAGGCTTTCTTTTTCTATGATCGCTGTTTTAAAACCCAGTTGTGCTGCTCGGATAGCGGCTACATAGCCACCCGGACCGCTGCCCACAACAAGAACATCGTATGCCATACTGTTTTCTATTTAAATGGTGAAACTGCTTTTTTTCTGCTATCGTTTACGATAAGACCCGCGAAGCTACTTTAGAACCGCCAAACAGCCAAAAATGCGACGACAGGCAATACGCATGTCTGATGGCTGATTGCTTTAACCAGGCAACGCAATCAGGCATCAGTGGTTCGTACACGCGGATACAGGCAATTATAACAACCAACGGAGACAATTGGTTGTAAAGACAGATATGCCTGATGCCTGATTTCTTTTGCCGGCCAGTCAAATCAGCCATCGGGCACCAGACATTTTCGTAATTTCCCGTATGAAAAAACTGCTTCGTGGCCTGCTGTATGTTGTCCTTATCGTGGCTGGATTGTTTTCCGGCTATGCTGTTGTCTCCGGTAATACCTGGATGTTTAAAGAAGTGGCCTATAATTTTGCGGACATTGATGATTACAAAATATTTTCCAATAATACAGTGGCCGTTGGCAACCCGCAACCATGGCCCCTGGCCGCCCATTTTAAACAGCAGGTTTTGCCAGATACCCTGCAAAACCTGCTGGAGCGGATACAATCGATAGCCGTAACGGTCATAAAAAACGATTCCCTTTTATTTGAAAAATACTGGGATGGCTACAATGACAGCTCTTATTCCGGTTCTTTTTCCATGGCCAAAAGCATTACCAGCATACTGGTGGGCGCTGCGCTGAAAGAGGGAAAGATAAAATCACTGGAAGAACCGGTCGGTCATTACCTGCCGGAATTTGCATCCGGCGAAAAGGCGAAAGTTCGTATCATTGACCTGCTCACCATGAGCAGCGGCAGCAACTGGGATGAATCGTATGCCAATCCTTTTTCGGTTACAGCAGAACTGTATTATGGCAATGATGTGTATAAAACTGCCACAGGGGTAAAAATAATGAGACCGCCCGGCACCTATCATACCTATAAATCGGGCGATACCCAGTTGCTGGGATTGCTATTGGAAAAAGCCATTGGCCGGTCGCTGAGTGCTTATGCATCAGAAAAAATATGGCAGCCCACCGGCGCACTGCACCCGGCGCTCTGGAGCACGGATAAGGCCGGCGGACATGAAAAAGCCTATGGATGCTTTAATTCCAATGCCCGTGATTTTGCCCGGATCGGGCAACTGATGCTCGACAGCGGCCGCTGGAAGGGAACCGAAATTATTACGCCGGCTTATTATAGCCAGTCCATACAACCCTGTATGATACCCGATGAAACCGGCAAGGCCTGCAACTATTATGGCCTGCAATGGTGGCTGGTGCCCTACGAGCCCGGTGTGTTTTATGCGCGGGGCATCCTGGGACAATATATTATAGTGATGCCTGCACAGCATATGGTCATTACCAGGCTGGGCAAAAAACGCAGCAGCAAAAGAACAGGCACGGTTCCGGAAGAAGTGAATGATTTGATCCGGTGGGGAAAGACATTAAATTGAATGTAGAATTGGTTTTTGAGCAGGCGCCAAAAAAAAGGAAGTCGGGTTTTAATCCCTTGTTCTGCCACCAAAGAGATTAAAACTTGACTTCCTTATAACTGTATTACAAATTCCGAATGTTCACTTTTTTGCCATGCTGATTGCCCGCTGCAAAGGAATTCAACTTCAACAGGCAATTACCGGCTGTTGGCATCATTCATGCGGATGCTTCTGCCCTTGTATTTTTTGCCATCGATGGCCCTGATCATCTGGCTGGCAGATCCACGGTTCACTTCTACCCAGCTGTTCATTTCCTTCATATCTATTCGGCCCAGCACTTCTTTTTTCAGCTCGCTCATGTCAAGAATGAACTGCAGGAAGCTGGCTTTGTAAAAGCCGTCCTTTGTACCCAGGTTAACGAACAGGCGCATATAATCACCACCAGCGTTACCACTGGCATAGGATTCCCTTCCACGCGGCAGATCCCGGCCGGGGCGGGCAAAATCGCGGCCGGTGCCGCCCACTGCAATGCGCTCGCGCGGTTCACGCAAGCGTTCGCGCACATTCAAGTCTTCCGCATTTTCATAATATTTAAGGAAGCGGTCAAATTCCATGGCCGCCATTCTTTTCAGTACATCCTCCTTACTTACATCCGCAAATTTCTCTTCCAGCATGGGTACATAGCTTTCATAAAATCCATGGCTGATATCGGTCTGCAGTAATTTCTCCATGAAATGGAAGAACTGCTTGCGGCAAACATCCTTTCCACCGGGTATCTCCAGTTTGTGAAACGGTGCTTTTACCATCCGTTCAATCTGCTTAAGGCGGCCTATTTCGCGGCTGTGCACAATGCTCATACAGATGCCGGTATTGCCTGCCCGGCCGGTACGGCCGCTGCGGTGGGTATATACTTCGATATCGTCTGGTAATTCAAAATTGATGACATGTGAAATGTCTTTTACATCGATGCCCCTGGCGGCCACATCGGTGGCTATCAGCAGCTGTAATTGCTTTTCGCGGAAATCGCCCATTACCTTATCGCGCTGCGCCTGTGTAAGATCGCCGTGCAGTGCATCAATATCATATCCCTCGCGGGTCAGTTTTTCTGCTATCTGTTGCGCGTCGGCCTTGGTACGGGTAAATATAATGCCATACATACCGGGATTGAAATCGATTAACCGCTTCAGGGTATCGTAACGGTGCTGGGCAGACGCTACATAATACTGGTGGTCGATGTTCTTGTTGGTCGTATTCATCTGGCCCACGGTTACCTCTACCGGCTCCTTCATATAACGCTTGCTTACGCGGCGTATTTCAGGTGGCATGGTGGCACTGAACAGCCAGGTGCTCTCTCTCTTGGGCGTATTCTTTAATATAAATTCAATATCATCCTGGAAACCCATGTTCAGCATTTCATCCGCTTCATCCAGCACAACGTATTTGATCTGTTCCAGGTTGATGGCTTTTCTTTCAATCAGGTCGATCAGGCGGCCCGGCGTAGCCACTACAATCTGCACGCCTCTCTTTAAATCGCGTATCTGCAGGCCAATGGAAGTTCCGCCGTAAACGGCTACCACGTGCACAGCCGGCATGTATTTTTTAAACAATTCTATTTCGTTCACAATCTGTAAACAAAGTTCCCGGGTGGGACAAACCACCAGTGCCTGGGGGTATTTCGCGGAAGCATCAATCAGATCCAACAGTGGTAATCCAAATGCCGCGGTTTTACCAGTGCCGGTTTGTGCCAGCCCTATAAAGTCGGTAGTACCGCCCAATAATACCGGAATTGCCTTTTCCTGTATTGTAGTGGGATTTACATATCCCAAATCCGTAACTGCTTTCACCAATCGCTCCTCAATACCAATCTCTTCGAATGTCATCATAATAGTTAAAAATAATTTTTGCAAATGTAGCATAATTGGCCCCTTTTGCCTAATCTAATCAAGCGGGTAACCCCTCCATTCCCCCTCATCAGCGGTCAAAAAAGCATCCGATGGCTGTTCAGGCAGGTATAAACCTGGTTTCAGGCGGTTTTGCGGGCTCATCTGGCTGCGGCAGGCGCGGGCAGGCTGTTGAATGAAAATGGGCCGCCGGCCACCGGAAACGCCGGGACTATGAACTTTAATTATCTTCGCCGCCAAAACCGCTTACCGCCAGCGGCATCCGTCCGGCGCTGTATTAAACCTGTAACAATGAAACTCGATGTAATGGCTATTGGCGTTCACCCGGACGATGTGGAACTGGGCTGTTCCGGAACTTTACTGAACGAACTAAAACTGGGCAAAAAAGCCGGTATCCTTGACCTTACACAGGGCGAACTGGGCACCCGGGGTACAGCCGAAACCCGCGCCGAAGAAGCTGCCCGTGCTGCCAAAGTGCTGGGTGTGCAGGTTCGTGAGAACCTGAAAATGCGCGATGGGTTTTTTACAAACGACGAAACTCACCAGCTGCTGCTGATTGCCGCCATCCGGAAATACCAGCCGGAATTTGTGCTGGCCAACGTGCTGGATGATCGGCACCCCGACCATGGCCGCGCAGGCCGCCTGATTGCCGATGCCTGTTTCCTGTCGGGCCTGCTGAAGATTGAAACAAAAGACGAAGACGGAATGCCCCAGCAGCGCTGGCGCCCCAAACAGGTATTGCATTACCTGCAGGACTGGTACCATGAGCCGGATCTGCTCATTGATATCACCGATGTATTTGAACAGCGGATGCAGTCCATTCTGGCTTATCATACCCAGTTTCACACAACAACCGCCAGTGAAGCAGGCCCACAGACCTATATCTCCACCCCTGATTTTTATGACAGTATTGTTGCCCGCGCGCGAATGCTGGGCAAGCGCATCGGCGTAAAATATGCAGAAGGATTTATTAGTCAGAAAAAGATTGGCATTCACCGGCTGGATGCGCTGGTATCTGTAGAAACATGATTTATACAGCCCGGCAGATGGTTTTACGCGCGTTTTGTCTGCAAATTGTCATCAATTACTTAATAAGGGTTTAATTTTAATTTTGTAGGTATACATTATACAGGCGGTTAACCGTTTATTAACCTGTATGGCGTACCTTTGCCGCGTAAAATCAATCATAAAAAGTAAGACATGTCAGTTCCTAAATTTGCCCAGGTTCCCCATTCGTTTCACACCGAATTGAAAACCCGGATAAACAATTATTTTGAAAAAACGGGTAAGTCGCAATATGGCAATTTCAGCCTCTTCTTAAAAGCAGTTGTATTAATTACCGCCTTTACCATCGTTTATATACACCTGGTATTTTTTACCCCGGCTGTAGTCTGGTCCATTGCAGAATGTGTGCTGTTGGGTGGCATTGTATCGGCCATCGGTTTTAATATTATGCACGATGGCGCGCATGGCAGCTTCAGCAAGAATAAGTATATCAATATGTTTGCTGCTTTTTCGCTGAATGTACTGGGCGGCAGCAGTTTTATGTGGAATGTAAAACACAATATCATTCACCACGCCTATACCAATGTAGATGGTGTAGACGATGATATTGACATCCAGCCCTGGATGCGTATGAGCGGCACACAGAAAAAATACAAGTTGCATAAGTTTCAACATTTTTATTTCTGGGTGCTGTATTGCCTGCTGTATATACTGTGGATATTTGTTTTAGACTACCAGAAATATTTCAAGGCAAAAGTGGGCAACATGCCCCTGAAGAAAATGGACCTGCGTGATCACATCGTGTTCTGGGGTTTTAAATTGTTCAACGCCTTTCTTTTTGTAGCGTTGCCCATTTTGATGCTCGGTTTTACTTCCTGGCTGGTGGGCTTCCTGGTGTTTACCTGTGTGGCCGGTCTGGTGTTAAGCCTGGTATTTCAGCTGGCGCATACGGTAGAGCACACCGCCTTCCCGATGCCGGATGTGGTCAGCGGCAGGCTGGATGATGAGTGGGCGGTTCACCAGATAAAGACAACCGCTAATTTTGCGACCCGTAATAAAGTAGTGTCCTGGCTGGTAGGGGGTTTGAATTTCCAGATTGAGCACCACCTCTTTCCAAAAATCTCTCATATCCATTACCCGCAAATCAGTAAGATCATTAAACAAGCCTGCCAGGAATATGGCGTGGAATACATTGAATACCCAAGGGTACGTTATGCTATTGCCTCGCATGTATCTTTCCTGCGGGAGATGGGAAGAAAATAAACCAGTTGCGCGTTTCAATCATTAAAATTGTTACAGGTCCCTTGCGGGGCCTGTTTTATTTTGATCAGGCACCCTGTTTTCCAACCTGGTATGCCCGATAAACAATTATCATGTGGTACGTCAACATTATAAAAATCCGCGTTCCATGTTAAATCTTCTCTTACCCTGATGATCGTCAAAATCCGCGTTTGATCCATATTTTTGCAACTCAAAAGAAAAGAAATGTCAACAGTAAAGATCGGCCTGGTGCAAATGAGCTGCACGGCAGATAAGGAGGCCAACCTGCAAAAAGCCATCGGTAAAATAAAGGAAGCCGCGGCAAAAGGTGCCCAGATTATTTGCCTGCAGGAATTATTTACTTCGCTCTATTTCTGCGATGTGGAAGACTATGACAATTTTAAGCTGGCAGAGCCCATCCCCGGCCCTTCTACCGATGTATTGAGTAAAACAGCGGCTGAACTGGGTGTGGTCATCATTGGGTCGCTGTTCGAAAAAAGAACACAGGGCATTTACCACAATACAACTGTGGTGCTGGATGCAGACGGCAGTTACCTGGGCAAATACCGCAAGATGCATATTCCGGATGACCCTGCTTTTTATGAGAAGTTTTATTTTACCCCGGGCGATCTCGGCTATAAGGTATTCAAAACAAAATTTGCCACTTTCGGGGTCTTGATATGCTGGGACCAATGGTACCCGGAAGCCGCACGTATTACCGCCCTCATGGGTGCCGAGATATTGTTTTACCCAACTGCTATCGGTTGGGCTACAGCGCAGGATGAGGCCATCAATACAGAGCAATACAATGCCTGGCAAACCATCCAGCGCAGCCATGCGGTGGCCAACGGCGTACATGTGGTAAGCGTAAACCGCATCGGCTTTGAACAAAACGGCGCTATGAAATTTTGGGGAGGTTCATTTGTCAGCAATCCATTCGGAACCCTTCTATACAAGGCTTCACATGAAGCCGAAGAAGTGGCCGTACAGGAAATAGATACGTCCAAAACCGACAGCTACCGGACGCACTGGCCTTTTCTGAGAGACCGGCGGATAGATTCTTACCAGCCTATTACAAAAAGATTTATTGACGACGAATAAGCGTATTAAGTGGTCAGTAATAAGTGTACTTGTTCTTCATGTAAAATTTGCGTATTTGCGTATACCTTGCTTCTTTGCGTGAAACAAACCAGGAAATATGAACAATGAACTGAAAGGAACCCCGAAAGAACTCGGTTATCATTTTCCGGCCGAATTTGAAAAGCATCGTGCTACCTGGTTGTCCTGGCCGCACAAGGAAGCTTCCTGGCCGGGCAAAATAGAAAGCATTTTTCCTTCTTATACTTCGTTTATAAAAGAACTGACCGCCGGCGAAAAAGTCTGCATCAATATAAAAGATCAGGCCATGAAAGATTTCGCCACCGGCCACCTGCAACAGGCAGGCGTTGATCTGGCTGCGGTCGAATTCTTTTATCATCCCACCAATGATGCCTGGTGCCGCGACCATGGCCCGGCTTTTTTAATCAACCCCGCAGCGGAACACAAAAAAGTAATTGTAGACTGGAATTACAATGCATGGGGCAATAAATATCCACCCTACGATCTGGACGATGTGATACCTACCCTCATTGGCCAGCAATACGGGATACCCGTTTTTCATCCGGGTATCATTATGGAGGGCGGCTCGGTAGAGTTCAATGGAAAAGGCACAGTAATGACTTCTACTGCCTGCCTGCTGAACAAGAACCGCAACCCGCATTTGAACCAGCAGCAGATTGAAACCTACCTGTGTAATTACTACGGTGTTGACCAGGTGCTATGGGTAGAGGAGGGCATTGTGGGCGATGATACCGATGGCCATATAGACGACACGGTTCGCTTTGTGAATGCAGATACGGTGATTACAGTAATAGAAGAAAACAAATCTGATGAAAACTATGCACTATTGCAACATAACCTGCAGCAGTTAAAAACAATGCGCCTGCCCAATGGCAGACAGCTGAATATTGCTGAGTTATTAATGCCGGAGGAACTGGTATATGAAGATCAGCGCCTGCCCTGTTCTTATGCCAATTTTTATATCGCCAATGGCAGGGTGATAGTTCCCACGTTCAGGAGCCCACGCGATGATAAGGCCCTACAGGTGATTCAGCAATGCTTTCCCGACAGAAAAATAATAGGGATCGATTCTGCCGATATCATCTGGGGCCTGGGCAGTTTTCATTGCCTAAGCCAGCAAGAACCGGAAGTTTGATGTGCTGATCAATCTCTCACCCACTTTACCTTCTCTTCAATGGGGCCGCGTTTGCCTGCGGGTGAAGGAACGTCGATGACACCCACATAAAAAAAACCCATCAGTTTATCCGGCGCATCCAGCCCAAAAAATGGCTTGGCGGCTTCATTAAAAGTGACGCCGCCGGTTGTCCAGTAAGCGCCTACCCCATAAGCGGTTGCTGTAAGGTGCATATTCTGTACGGCGCAGGCTACCGCCGCCAGTTCCTCCATTTCCGGGATGTTTTTTTCTGCATGTCGCTTCATACCAATAGAAATAATATGCGAGGCCAGCAGCGGCGTATTCAATAGTTTCTGGTAATTCTCTTCCCGGTAATTGTCGCCCGCTGAATTCTTATAAACAGAAGCCTGCAGACCGGCAAATGTTTTCAATCCTTTGCCGGTAAAAACAGTAAAGCGCCAGGGTTCGGTTAATTTATGGGTGGGTGCCCAATTGGCATTGTTCAGCATCTGCTGCACAATGGCATCTTCCACGTGTTTACCCGCGCTGTACTGCTTAGGAAAAGTACTGCGTCGTTCCTGTATAAGTGTATTTAACTGGCTGATATCAAAGGTCATAGTGTTCATTTAATATAGATAAAGATAAGCACCGGGTATAAACAATTTTTAATTAAATGTTAACGTTATTAAGGGGTCCATTACCATTGAAAACCCAAAATCCAGACTTATGAACAACCCTTACCTAAACCAGCAGGATTATCTTGCCCAGAAATTCCGTTATACCGACGAGCATATCCAGCAGATGTCGAGACTGGCCCTGCTGAAACTGCAATCACTCCAGATGGTACGCAACAACCGTTACCTGGCCGATACGCGGAAACAGGAAATGGAAGATTTTATTCAAACTACCTTGTTGAACACGGTTACCAATGATTATGTTTTAAGTGAAGAAGGTTTTTATTTCAGCGATTTCTGTAATTAATAGTGCTGGCCCTGGCCGGCGGCGGTTGCCGGCTACATGACATCCATGGTAAACAGGGGGCCCTGCCGGTTCTTCCTTTTATCTACGCTGCTATTGCATAAATAAAAATAGGGTTACGGTATAAAATGAATACTTTCCCGTTCATTTTATACCGTAACTACTTTAATAAAGCAGCAATGAAACCGCTTGATAACTTTACTTTGCGCATACCTGCCTTCTCTTTCCTTTTCCTTCTTTTTTCATTAAGTACCGGTTATGTATATGCGCAGCCGATCCGGGTGGGAGTAGTGGGGCTTAACCACGACCATGTACACAATATTATGCACCAGTTCAAAAAAGGGGAAGTAATTATTGCAGGTATTGCCGAGGCGGATGAACAGCTCGTTAACCGGTACAAGAAGTCTTACCAGTTGCCCGATTCACTTTTCTATAAAACACTGGCCGATATGCTGCAGCATATACACCCGGATGTGGTATTGGCTTATAATGCCATTGCCGATCATGCCGCGGTAGTAGAAGCCTGTGCGCCAAAGGGTATTTCTGTAATGGTGGAGAAGCCTTTGACCACCACCGTGCAACAGGCGGAACGCATGGCGGCGCTGGTGGCCCAATACCATATACAGTTACTGACCAATTACGAAACCACCTGGTATTCCAGCAACCAGCAGGTGTACAGCATGGTGAAAAATGAAAATGCCATTGGCCCGGTTAAAAGAATGGTGGTGCACATGGGGCACCAGGGGCCCAAAGAAATCGGGTGCAGTGCAGATTTCCTAAAATGGCTGACCGATCCTGTAAAAAATGGCGGGGGTGCTGTAATGGATTTTGGTTGCTATGGTGCCAACCTCATGACCTGGCTGATGGATGGAACCAAGCCGGTGGCCGTAACGGCCATCACAAGGCATATCAAACCGGCGATCTACCCAAATGTAGACGACGATGCCACCATACTTCTTGAATATGCCAATGGCGCCACCGGTATCATTGAAGCTTCCTGGAACTGGCCATTCGGGATAAAAGACTGGGAAGTGTTTGGCGAAAAAAGCTACCTGCATGCCTTGAACCCTGTTGCCATGCAGCAAAGAAACCGCGATACCGTTGGCTATTTCAATGTGCCCGTAAGACCGGCTGCCTACACAGATAACCTGGTTTATCTTGCAGATGTATTAAGGGGAAAAACATTGCCTGGCAACGATCTTTCTTCACTTCCCAATAATTTAATCGTGGTACAAATACTGGAAGCTGCCAGGCGGTCGGCGAAAGAAGGGCACCGCATTGTATTGTAAAGGAAGCCTCCGTTAGTGTTTTCTCCCGTATCGCGCCTTTATATAATCATATACTTTCTTTTCCTCTGCCGATCCAGGTTGTGCCAGTAACAGGTATTGCCGGAAGTATTTCCGGGCAAGGGGTTCATTTTTAAGGCTGGTTTCGTACAGACGGGCCGCATAATATTTCATCAGCGGGTTTTTAAAAAGATAGTACGCGGTATCGTATTGCTTTACAGCCAAACCAAATTTTTGCATGGCTTCCCCGTTTTCACCCAGGGTATAATAATACAACTCAGCGGTCTTTGAAATGGCTTTATCGAGGCAGCGTTGCAACAGTTCATTGCTTTCATTGAAATGATTCAGCCTGGCCTGAGCCCGGGCTTCATAATAATAAACAGATTCATCGTCTACCTCATTTGACTGCAGCCATTCACAAACACGTATACAGCCTGCATATCCTTTCAGGTTATAATAAGCAATGGCCAGTTTTGTTAATGAACCCGTTGCCACTTCACCCAGGCGAACCAGTCGCTCGCCGGGCAATAGCAACAGGGGGTAGTTTTTTGTTTCATAGGCCGACCGGATGCGCAATTTCAGCAGGGGAATATTCAGGGAATCCATTGCGAGCCCTTTTTCAATGATACTGTCTGCCGCTGAATACATTTTTTTATCGATCAGGGTTTCCGAATAACCTGCGGCTATTTTATTGTCGTTCGGCGATAGTTGGTAGGCACAACTATAATAAAACAGTGCCGAATCCTTTTGGTTGATCTTCCTGAAAAGATCCGCCATATTCCGGTAGTGCAGCGCCTTGCCGGGTTGCAATTGCAAGAGTGCGGCGGTAAAGCGCAATGCCGCCGGCGGGTTGCTGTTTGCCTGCAGGATGGCCAGGTATTGATTGGCCGCCAGGTTGTTTGAATCTATCCGCCACATTTGTGCATAATATTTTTTTGCAGCAGCAATATTATCATTCATATAACTGGCGTACCCGATCCATCCCAGCCATTGCAGGTTGGAAGAATCGCCCGCCACCGCCGGCGCCAGGTAATTAATCAATTCCTCAAACTGCTGGTTCTGCAGGTAATCCATCACTTTATTCCGGTCTGGTAAAGCCGGTTGGGCAATGGCAGCATAGCATCCCATAGCGGCCAACCATAGCAGGAATTTTTTTTTCATCTGATGGTAATTAAAAGTAAGAACAGTAATAGTATGCTTGACGCAAAAAGGTATTTAATCCATACCGGCCCAGAGCCATCTGTACAGGCAGGCGGCGGCCCAAAAAAACCGGTTCGGCTTTAGAGGCAGACCGGTTAAGACAGGTTTTCAATAATGCAGGCAATAATAGCTACGAAAGTTTATAAATAATGGGTTGTCTTTTATAGGATTTTACCTTTTTGCCATTGTTCAACGCACTGGTCCAGTTGCCACTTTCTTTTACCACCCGGATGCTTTCTGCCTTTAATTCTTCCGGTCCGCTGAGGGCGGTTACATCGGTTATTTTACCCTGCTGGTCAACAATAAATTGTACCAGCACGGTGCCCTGTATGTTCTTTTTGGCCGCTGCAACGGGGTACCGGACGCTTTTGACCAGGTAGGCACCCCAGCCGGCATTGCCACCCGGGTATTGCGCTTCTTCTTCCACTTTCGTGTAGGTAGTATCATGCTGACGGGTAACTTTATCGAAATCGATGTTGACGATCCTTACTGCCGCATTGGTATCACTGATGCGTTCATTCCTGATTTGAACCGGCTGGGCCGCGGTATCCATTAACCAGATATGCTCAACTTTTACAACATTGTTGGCGGCTGTTTCCTGCGCGGTGGCAGGTACGGTATCAGCAATGGTTACACCGATTCTATTGCTGTAGGCAACAATGCCTTCCAGAATTTTCCGTGCTATTTTATCCTGGTTGCCGGGATTGGTGATAAATAACAGGTCGGCCGGGTTATTGATATAACCGCACTGTATCATGATGGCAGGGTATTTATTATGATCCAACACGTATAAGCCTATTTCGCGTTGTTTGATATTTTCATCTGCCAGGTAAATATCTTTCAATCCGGTCAGTACAGTTGAAGCAAGTGCCCTGGCCTTCTCATCTGCATCGTTGCGGGAGATATAGGCTTCAAAACCGGATCGGGTGGTCTGTTCTTCATTGGTTGCATTTACATGAATGGAAATAAAAAGATCAGGATGGGAGCCTTCGCTGAAAGCAACCCTGTTTTCAAGATCTTCTTTTAAATTGGCAGCGCTTCCCACCAGGCGATCTGTGTTGCGGGTCAGTTCAATATTGACGTTGTAGTTAGCCGACAAGGCTTTTATTTTCTGGGCGATGCTCAGGTCGATGTCTTTTTCTGCAACACCATCCTGGTTGCGGGCACCTGTAAAAATGCCGCCATGCCCGGGATCAATGATCACCGTAATGGTTTTGTTCGCATAGCGGACAGCACCGTTAACCGGTAATGGATGGGTCAGCTTAACAGCAAAGGCAGATACCAGCAGCAATAACAGTGGCAATGCCATGATGCGGCTGAAGTAGCCGTTGCGGCGGACAAGGTTCGATTGTGTAATCATGGTAATACGTCGTTTTATCTGGTTATGGAAAAAAGGATGGGTGAGGCCGGGTGCCAGTTGCTGTTTTGCCTGCAATACCAGCAATTCCGCATATTCGTAACGGTTATTGCCGGATATGGCATACCCATCGGCCAGGAACTCGTGTATCGCTCTTAGTTCTTTTTTGATTAGGTGGAAAAAGGGATTGAACCAGCCAAGGCAGCAAAATACCTCCAGCAACAGGATATCGGCGCTGTGCCGTTCTTTTACATGAAACAGCTCATGGCGGAAAATCTGCCGGCCCCGCCTGTCGTCCATGGGTATTTTCTTATCCCAGAAAACAGATTTGAAAAAGGAGAAGGGGGTACCGGGCTCGGAAGTGTGGTATATTTTCAGCTGCTCCAGGGTGTTGTAGGGATAACGGCTTTTCAGGCGGCTGATATAGGCAAGCGATCGCAGCAGCAGGAACAGCCCGGCCAGGGCGCCAGCCAGGTAAATACCGAACAGACCGTTCTGAAGGCTGAGCCGCGAGTGCCAGAACCCCTGTTGGGCATACACGGTAACGGGTTCCTCCCAGCCGCTGGCTGTGATTACTTTCAGGGTGCTGATCAGGCCGGGCGCCTGCCGGCCGCCCCAAAAAAGGCGGAGCGGTATATTAATAAAGGGTATGACGATCGAAAAAAGGGTGATACACAACAGGTAGAACCGGTTATAGCGATGAAAGCGCTTGTTCCGGAGAAAAAGCAGGTAATAGCCATACAGCAGGCCACTGCTTATAATCAGCTTGGATAGGAAGAGTATAAGGGCCATTACTCTGGTTTTTTAAGTGATTTAATTTGTTGCAGCAGGGCTTCCAGTTCATCGGCGCTTAGCTTGTTGTCGTTCACAAACTGCGATACCAGCCGGGCCGGAGAGCCTTCAAAATAGCCTTTTACCAGCTGGTTAATGCTTTTGCGGCCGTATTCGGATTTGCTGATCCTGGGCTTATAAAGATTGTTACGACCCTGTGTTTCATAGGCTACAAAACCTTTTTCTACCAGGATCTTCAAAAGGGTGGCAATGGTGTTGGAATGCGGCCGGGGCTCCGGGATGTTTTCCAGGATGTCTTTCAGAAACCCCTGCTGCAGTTTCCATACAACCTGCATTACCTGTTCTTCCGCCTTGGTAAGACTTTTCATT
>CAXTMV010000053.1:0-24970 GCA_964245425.1 uncultured Flavihumibacter sp.
GCAATATCGAGCAATTCAGGAACGAGCATGTCGTTCAGTTGCAAAATGTCGTACATAATGGAGTATTAATCATCAAAATCAAAAAACCTGCTGTAAATAAGGCTGTTGAAAAAATTTTGAAATGAAATGTGATTGTGAACGGAATGGAAAAACTGATAAGCTGTAGACTAAGGGAATGAACAAACCAGCCTGATTCCACTGCAATGTTAGCACAAAAACGTAAAAAGTAAAAAATTATTTTGCGAAAACCGCCTGGGATGGGCAGTTCAGGGCATAATACGGTTACGCAATCGTAAAAATTACATTGCCTGCTGTTAAAATCGTATTAACACTCATTTTGATTGCTCATGTGTAACAACCGCAATCAATATAAACACTTATACTGCTAAGCCCTACAGCGTTATTCTTTTTCTTTTTATTTCTTCGGAAGCCGCTGCTATCACTGAATCGCCCGCCTGCAACGCTCCGTACATTTCAATTTTATCAATTGTTTTATTACCGGTGCTGACATCTACTTTTTTGATTTTATTATTTACCGATAGCAGTACATATTTTCGTTCTGTAGTAGTAACAATAGCAGATGCAGGAATGGTGAATGCATTTACATTTCCGTTTGAATGTATTACCACACTGGCATACATGCCGGGCGACAACTGGCCGGAACCATTGTCAACATCAATCTCCACTCGCTCTGAACGGTACTGCGTATTCATGTTATTGGATTGCCTGTTAATAACACCGATCATTTTTTTCACCGGCAATGCTTCGAGGTAAAATGATACCGTATCCCCGTTTTTTAAATTGGCTGCATATGCTTCCGGAATATCTGCCTGCAGGCGCAGGTGATCGATTTGTTTTAATTCAGGCATGGGCCTGTCTTTTGCAGCCGCACTTACCAGTGCACCGGGATGCGCATTTCGTTCTGTAATGACTCCTTTAAAAAGTACTTCTACCTGCAGGTAACCCAGCATGGTTTCCTGCATCTGCCAGTTTAATTTTCCTGCGTTTGCCAATGAACTGTCGGCTTCCATTTTAGATTTAATGGTCGACAAATCAAGCGGTGGAAATAGCTCCTTCGGTGGAAGAAGCCTCCAGGTAACGCTGGTATTGTTCAATCGATACATTCGCCATATTGCGCGCACACCGCTCTTTTGCCTGTAAAGATGCCTGTTGCTGACAGGTAACCGCCTGCTGGGATGATAGCGTTTGTTTAGACGAAAAACGCTTTTATGATCGGAAGGAAGATTTGCTTTTGCAATGCCCTGTGCCGGATCTTTTTGTGGGATGCCTGCCGAAGGCGTACAACAGATGCCTGGGTAGCGTGCGGGGCAATATCGAAATTGCAAAATAACTGCACGACAAAGAACGGCAGGTATAAAAGCAGTAGGGGCAATTTGGCAGGGCCCCGGAAAATAGGTTGCTTTTTTACATTCATGCGAATGCCCTGGTAAGGAGTTGGCAAGTAACAAAAAATAATCCGGTTCTTATGGCAAAGGCGCTGCGGGTAGCAGGTTTCACAGGTTTGTCACAAAAAAAGGGGCGCCCGCAGGCGCCCCCGTATAGCTGGCCAATGGTTTAGTTTTTAGAACGTATACTTGATACCCAGCTGTCCCTGCCAGCGTGAATTAACAGGGTCATTGGTGTAATAATGATTGTTGGTGGGCACCAGGTACTGGAAGGTGGGCGAATAACCTGTAGAAGGATCGCCTGCCGCTTTACCGGTTGCATCCGGAACAAATTTCAGGAAGTTAACGGTGTAGTTATTGGTATTGCTTACAAAAGTAATATGGCCCCAATTGCTGTTGATGAAGTTCAGTACGTTGAAGATATCAAAGCTTACCTGCAGCGTATGGGCATTGTTGTTCTTGCTCAGTTTAAATTCGTGCATCAGCTTCATGTCAAGATCATGGTTCCACGGTGTGCGCAGGCCGTTGCGTTCTGCATATTGGCCGCGGCGTGTTTTCAGGTAACCGTCTGCATCAACAAAAGCATTAAAGGCAGCCCTGTTGGTAGCATCCAGGATCATGGTATTAGACTCAGCAACGGTAGGAATATAAGGCAGTGCAGAACTGCCGTTAATTACATTACCCGGTGTGCTGGCATAAATTAAGCTGTAAGGACTTCCTGACTGACCTGAATAAAAGAAATTCAGTGATGTAGTATTGGTTGAATTCCAGTTTAAAGAACCGCCCAGTAAGGCTACGATGTGATTGCGCAAATCGAAATTGGAATAACCGACCTGGGGATTGTTGGGTGATATGGCCGGGTTGTAATCCCAGTTGCTCTGCATAGAATTACGGATTCCGTTTGCCACATCCTTAGACTGTCCATATGTATACGCAAGCGACCAGTTGAAATTAAAAGTTGAGTGAGTGCCCAGGTGAAGGTTATTGGTCACTTTAGACAATTGTGCCGTTAGGTTGTAACGGTATCCTTCGCTGGTATTGCTCAGCAAAAAGATATTGGAGAATTGTCCGCTGTTACTGGCGCTGGGCGTATAAATAGGCGTTTGTGTAGGACCGGTAGAATAATACTGCGTAACGTCTTTGCGGTTGATCTGCTGGAACATTACATCATGTACGGTTTTAGTATACATAACATCGCCCGTAAATTTAAAGCCATTACCAAATTTTAAGTCAACGGCCACATTGGAGCGCCAAACGGTAGGTAATTTAAAATGATTGTCTACCAGGTCAACCTCTCTTGTCTTAACAGCCGCTGGAGAGATGGCGCCTACCGTTGTAACCAGGTTCTGCGGGCCGGTTAAAGGCAATACGCCACCTGGTAATGCGGCACTTTTAACATCTATATTGTTGAAATTGGGACCGCTCAGTGTGTAAGCATAACCCAGCCATGCAAAAGGAATACGGCCGGTAAAAATGCCGGTACCGCCTCTTACCACAACAGATTTGTTACCATTCACATCCCAGTTAAAGCCCAGGCGGGGCGATAAAGCTGCATTGCCAAACCATTTATTGTCGAATTGTTTAAACGGTGTATGGGAGTAGGTAGGGTTGGTGGTGTTTACATTGTCAGGCACATTGTTCAGCGCGGTATCGGTAGGTGGCTGGCTGCCAACATAAGAGTAATCAACCCGCAGACCCGGTGTTAATTTAAAGCGGCTGCTGATGGCTATTTCATCTTCTGCATACAGGCTGGTTAGACCAACGCTGAACGTGCTTCCCGGAACATTGTTTCTCAAATAATCATACCCGTTTTTGTTGGGATCGCTTGCATAGGCAGAACGAACACGGCTGGGCTTGTTGGCGTCAAAATCCGAGATGCTGTTATACTGCCAGCGCCCGTTCCAGGAGTTTACGAAACCATAATTAAAGCTATAGAATTCATTGTGGGTGCCGAACGTAAACTTATGGGCGCCCTTGTTAACTGTTACGTTGTCTGTAAATTCAAATGTTTTCTGGCGCTGGTTATAAATAGCCGCTTCGCGCCAAGTACCCAGCCATACATTGGTGGCGCCATTGGTAATATCTGCATACGGCGTTACATTGGGATCACCGGGAAAAGTACGGAAATCGTGTACATTGATATAACCCAGCACCAACTGGTTGCTTACGCTATTATTAAACTTCGTTTTAAGTTCTGCCACCAGGTTTATGTTATTGCTGGTCTGTGTAAAGTCGGTAGAGCTGAACTGGAATATATAGGGCGTACGTTCCAGGTTATTGCCCCAGCCTTTTGTATAGATACCTCTTACGGTAAGGGTGTTTTTACTGTCGATATTATAGTCTACACGGCCAAAAAACTTATTGCTTTTGGTAAATATTTTATCGGCAGAATAACCGCCTGCGTTAAAGCCGGCTGCTGCAAAATGACTTGAAATATCCTGCGCCTGCGCTACGGTGATGGCAGCACCCGGATCTCCTGCGTTGTAAAAAGTAGGCTCCTGGCGGCGGGTAAGTTCTGCATTAACGATAAAAAAGAGCTTGTTTTTAATGATGGGTCCGCTCAGCGTGCCACCATACTGGTAATCATAAAAATCAGACCCTATTTTTGTTTTGTAGGCATCGGGGCTTTTACCCATCAGGGTCTGGTTTCTTCCATAACCATATATTGATCCATGAAAATCATTGGTTCCGCTTTTAGTTACTGCATTCACGCTGCCGCCGGTAAAATTACCCAGCTTAACATCGTAAGGAGCCAGTTGCACCTGTACTTCCTGTATTACATCTATGCTATAAGGATTGGTGCGGGTTCCTGAACCGGCTGTACCCGACTGGCCACCACCGCTTACACCGCCAAATGAATTACTGAAACCAATGGCATCATTGTTCATGGCGCCGTCCAGCGTAATATTATTATAACGGAAATTAGTACCCGCAAATGAGTTGTTATTAGACTGCGGTGTAACCCTTGTAAAATCAGACAGGCTGCGGCCGATAGACGGCAGGGTATTCATTTGCGCCCTGCCTACGGTAAGGCCCGATCCCGAACCCCTGCGCGTGCCGGTTACCACCACTTCTTTCAGGTTTTTGTCATCCGCTTTAAGCGTCACATTTCCATCGGGATTGCTGCCAAGGTTCAGGTTAATATTTTCAAGTGTCTGTGTGGCCATTCCGGTAAAGGAAATGGTAACGGTATACGGACCACCGGGTTTCAGGTTGGGTATATTAAAAAGTCCTTTGCTATTGGATTGTGTGCCCGTGCTGTAACCGGTGGGCTCGTGTTTTACCACAATAGAGGCACCCGATACCACGGCGCCTTTTCCATCTGTTATAACCCCACTCAATGAAGACGTTGTTTCCTGGGCAACCATACAGGTAAAAGAAAAAAGAAAAGCAAGAGAGAAAAGCGTTCGTTGCAGAGATAGTTTCATGCGTGTTAAAATTTTCGCAAAGCTATCAGCGGCATGTTAACGCCGGGTTAATCGAATATTAACCAATTGTGACGGGAATGTTATGCGAATGTTACGCCCCGTGGCGGCAGTCAGTGATTAGTCGGTAGCCAGCGCCAAACTAACGGCCAACGACTAAAGACCAATGACTGCGCTTTCACGCTTATCTTTGCCGTCCTAAAATGCCGGATATGTTTAACAAACGGACCAAAGTAAAAGATCTGCTGGCCAGCGAAAGCACCGGCCAAGCTGTTACGGTAATGGGATGGGTGCGCACCTTCCGCAACAACCAGTTTATTGCGCTCAACGATGGCAGTACCAATAATAATATACAGGTGGTGGCGGCATTGGGTGATTTCCCCGACGAGCTTCTAAAGCGCATCACAACCGGATCTTCGCTGAAAGTGACCGGCGAGGCCGTTGAATCAGTGGGCAAAGGGCAAAAAGTGGAGATAAAAGCATCCCATATAGAAATACTGGGCGACAGCGATGCGGAGAAATTTCCGCTGCAGCCCAAAAAGCACAGCCTTGAATTTCTACGCGAGATCGCGCACCTCCGTTTCCGGACCAACACGTTCGGCGCCATCTTTCGCGTTCGCCATTCGCTGGCATTTGCCGTACACCAGTTTTTTAATGAAAAAGGATTTGTTTACCTGCATACGCCCATTGTTACCGCCAGCGATGCGGAAGGAGCGGGGGAGACCTTTAAAGTAACCACCCTTCCATTCGACCAGACACCGCGTACGGAAGACGGTGCCGTTAACTACAAGGAAGATTTTTTTGGCCGCGCCACCAACCTTACCGTAAGCGGTCAGCTGGAAGGTGAACTGGCCGCCATGGCTTTTAGCGAGATCTATACTTTCGGCCCAACCTTCAGGGCAGAAAATTCAAATACCGCCCGGCACCTGGCAGAATTCTGGATGATAGAACCCGAAATGGCTTTTTGCGACCTGGAAGACAATATGAACCTGGCGGAAGAATTCATCAAGTATATCATTCAGCATGCCATGAAGCATAACCGTGAAGACCTGGATTTCCTGGCCCAGCGGCTGGCGGAAGAAGAAAAAACGCTGCCGCAGGATAAACGCAGTGAACTGGGGCTGATAGAAAAGCTGGCATTTGTACTGAACAATGATTTTGAGCGGCTCACTTACACAGAAGCCATCGAAATACTCCGGGAAAGCAATCACAATAAAAAGAAAAAATTTCAATACCTCATTGATAAATGGGGCGTAGACCTGCAAAGCGAACACGAACGTTACCTGGTGGAAAAGCATTTTAAAAAACCCGTTATCTTAACCAATTACCCAAAAGAAATCAAGGCATTTTATATGCGCCAGAACGATGATGGTAAAACCGTGGCAGCCATGGATATACTGGCACCAGGCATCGGCGAAATAGTAGGCGGTTCGCAAAGAGAAGAAAGACTTGAGCTGCTGGAAAAAAGAATGCATGAAATGAATATTCCGGCAGAAGAACTATGGTGGTACCTGGATACAAGGCGCTTTGGCTCCGTGCCCCATGCCGGTTTTGGCTTAGGCTTTGAAAGGATGGTGCTGTTTGTAACGGGTATGACCAATATTCGCGATGTGATTGCCTTTCCGAGAACACCCAAGAGTGCAGAGTTTTAACATGCAAAAGTACAGTTGTCAGGAAAAAAATTATTTTTTTCAATCAAAGGCAGGTGCAAAGGTTTTCAGCAATTATGCCTCGCTTTTAGCAACTAATAGTATATTTTACGAGCGTTGCTGAACCTTCGGTTTACGTCAGCTTTATTCTGTAGCTGAATAAGGTGTCGGCTGAAACACTTGACAATGCTGCGTTGCCTCCTCCAAGCAAAACCCAGCATCGAAAAGACTGCAGGCGCCCGGCCGGCCAGCGGCCCATCTATTAAAAGTTTACCAGGAGAATAGTGATTCAAAAGTAAAAATTCCTGCTTTATGGAATTCCTTACTGCTTACATCTTATTGTAGCAATGCGTTTTTTACATTGCCGCATTCATCACCTCAACACATTTTTATGGCAGAAATAAACAGCCCTGCCGGTCCTGGCCGGCACAACGGCGGCGTACGCCAGCGCAAAAAACTATCTACAAAAGTAGATCTTACCCCCATGGTTGACCTGGGGTTTTTATTGATCACTTTTTTTGTATTTACTGCTTCTATGAGCAGGCCCAAATCAATGAAATTGTTTTTACCCGCCGGCGAACTGCAAACTAAGCCTACTGGTCAAAGTACCGTGCTTACCATTATCCCTATTTTAAATGACAAGGTCTTTTATTACCAGGGCGAACTGCAACAGGCCATTGCAAGCGGGGCATATGGCGTTACCAATTTTTCTGTTGGAAATGGCATCGGTGACATTATCAGGAAAAAACAGGTTTCGCTTGCCAGTAATGCCAGGTTTACAAAAAATGATCTGATGCTGATCATAAAACCGGCTATGGATGCCCGTTACCAAAATGTAGTGGCCGCGCTGGATGAGGTGCTGATAAATGATGTTAAGCACTTTGCCTTTATAGATCTGGACCTGGCAGAGAAGCAAACACTTGACAGGTTGGGTATAAAATAGAAGCCTCCGATGACTACATAAAAAAAGAGCCGAATCAACAGCTCTTTTTTTTATTGCTCAGAAAAAGAATATTTTTTTTAACAGATGGAGAAAAATTTTTCTGAGTACGTTCTTTGGTTGTTACAACAGGATAATGGATTGAAAATGGTTTAGGGTATAGGGTACTGGGCTTAGGGTTGGGTTTTCCAGGGATGCAGGCTAAGGGGTCTTATCAGGGTACGGGCTTTTATGTTTTTCAAAGGGTTGGCGATTCAGGGTTCAGGGGATTTGGATATTCCGTTCTTGCTGATACAAAGATGTAAAAGATGCTCCCGGTAATGAAACTATTTCGCCTGTTGAGGTATTTGTTTCGATAACTGGAATAAAAGGCCCGATAAGCAGATCCCGTCCTTCCATTTCATCCGAATGAAAAGAATCCGATCGTTCTTAAACCTGGGCGAGCAAAATGAGGCTAATACGCCCCGTCAGGGATTGGGGAGGTGCGGCAGCAGTTTTTCCGCCCGCTTCAGGTCCTCCGGGGTATCTATTTCCACCCCCATATAATCTGTTACCACCATTTTTAAGGGGATGCCATGCTCCAGGTAGCGAAGGCACTCTATCTTTTCAGCTGCTTCAAGTGGCGTTACAGGCCAGTTGGTAAACTGCATCAGCGCCTCTTTCCGAAAAGCGTAAACGCCTATATGTTCATAATAGGTAGGCACCGTTTCCTTGTTGCGGGGGTAAGGCAGCACACTCCGCGAGAACATCAATGCATTCATGTTCAGATCAACGGCAACTTTCACATAGTTGGAATCTTCAATCAGCGGCTGGTCTTTCAGCACCTGCATCAGGGAAGCTACCTGCACTTGTTCTCCTCCCGGTACGGTAAAAACCGCCAGTAATTGCTGCAGGGGCTGCTTTTTTACAAATGGCTCATCGCCCTGCACGTTTACAATAATGTCAACATCCATGGTCGCCACAGCTTCGGCAATCCGGTCGCTGCCGCTTTCATGTGTTTGCCGGCTCATAATGGCATTGCCACCGTGGCCGGTTATTTCGGCATAAATAACATCGCTGTCTGTAACCACCCAGACTTCATTAAACAGGCCGGTAGCAACGGTATTATCGTAAGTATGCCGGATAACAGGTTTGTTGCCCAGCGGCTGCATCAGTTTGGCCGGAAATCGGGTTGCCGCATAGCGGGCCGGTATCATGGCAATCATCTTCATGCACTAAAGATAAATGAAACTGGTTTTCGGTCTGTGTTTGACCCGTTCGAAAAAAGAAAACCCGGCTGTTCAGGTTATTCGTTGAATCCTTATATTTGAAAAGGAACAAAGACAACGATTGCATGTAGCTTTAACACCTTCAAAACAAACGCCATGCAAGCCAACGGATTACTCGATAATTATTTTATAGACGCCCATACCTGGGACGAAATGTACAACAACAGTACCATTCGTGAACAGTATAAGGGTGCCCTGGGGTTTCTGCAGCAATTAAGCATTGAAGAGCTTAATAAAAAGGAAGAGCAGGCCAAAAGGCTGTTCATGAGCCAGGGTATTACGTTTACTGTCTACAGCAGCGGCGAAGGCATAGAAAAAATATTTCCTTTCGATATCATCCCCCGCATCATTACTGCTGCCGAATGGAACTATATTGAAGCAGGCATCAAGCAAAGGCTTAAAGCGCTGAACCTCTTTCTGAAAGATGTGTATCACGAACAGTTTATCATTAAGGATGGGATTGTGCCGATTGACATGATTTACAGTTGCCCGCATTACCTGCGTGAAATGCATAATTTTCCGGTGCCTTACGATATTTATGTGCACATTGCCGGCATTGATTTAATCCGCAACAGCGATGGCTCCTTTTATATATTGGAAGACAACCTGCGTACGCCCAGCGGCGTAAGCTATATGCTGGAAAACAGGGAAATAACCAAGCGCATTTTCCCCGACCTGATTCCAAAAAACAATGTGCGGCCGGTTACGGAATACCCTACCATCCTGCATAAGAATTTGGTGTCATTGTCGCCCCGGCAGATAGCCAATCCAACTATTGTGGTGCTTACACCGGGTATCTATAATTCTGCTTACTTTGAGCACACCACCCTTTCCAGGCTGATGGGCGTAGAGCTGGTAGAAGGCCGTGACCTGGTGGTAGACAATCACCGTGTATACATGAAAACCACCACGGGCCTGCAGCAGGTGGATGTTATTTACCGCAGGGTAGACGATGATTACCTCGATCCGCTGGTCTTTAATGCCGACAGTGCATTGGGTGTTGCCGGACTGATGAGCGCTTACAGGAAGGGCAATGTTGCCATCGTAAACGCCGTAGGAAATGGCGTGGCCGACGATAAAGCCATCTACACTTTTGTGCCCGACATGATCAAATACTACCTCAACGAAGATCCGATACTAAAAAATGTACCTACCTACCAGCTGGAAAACAAAGATCACCTGAAACTGGTTTTTGATGATATCAGCCATATGGTTATCAAGAAAACAAACGGCAGCGGCGGGTACGGTATGTTGATGGGCCACGCTGCCACCGACCAGGAAATTGCCGAATACAAGCTGGAAGTATTAAAAGATCCGCGCCAGTTTATTGCCCAGCCCATTATCAGCCTTTCATCAGCACCCTGTTACATGAATGGAAAGCTGCAACCCCGGCGAATCGATTTACGGCCTTATGCACTCTGCGGCCCCGGTGGTATTGAGATTGTACCCGGCGGACTGACCCGGGTAGCCCTGAGAGAAGGTTCACTGGTGGTAAATAGTTCGCAGGGTGGTGGCAGTAAGGATACGTGGGTACTTGCGACATAGCAAAACGGCGTAGGATTTAGGAAAGAGGGTTTGCAAAGCAGGACCTTAAAATAGGATCAAAATCTTAACGCTTACGTCTTTACCATTTACCTTTAAAAGATACTATCAAAATAATAATCATCATACATGTTAAGCCGGGTTGCAGATAGTTTATACTGGATGAGCAGGTACATGGAACGTACCGATGGCATATTACGGATGCTGAAGATCAATTATGCTTCTTCACAGGATGATCTGCATGATTTTTCCTGGGCGCCGGTGCTGGAGATTTTTACCTACCTGGAAGATGAACAATACAGTGCTATTGGCAATGATTCCAGAACGGTGCTGCAATACATGGTTACCGACAAGGAGAATCCCAATTCCGTACTCAGTATTGTTACAAGGGCCAGGGAAAATGCCCGCAGCGTACAAGACCATATCACCAAGGAACTCTGGCAATGCCTGAATGATTTTTATCATACCGTACGCGATGAACGGCTTGTAGAATGGCTTAACCAGGACGATCCGGTAAGTGTGCTGGATATTTTAATCCGCCAGAACCTGCTCTATTATGGCACCATCGACATTACCATGAGCCGTGGAGAAGGCTATGCGTTTATCAACCTGGGTAAATTTATAGAAAGGGGTACCCAGTCGGCAGATATCCTGGACGTAAAATTCAGCGATGAGAACTACGAGATCACGTCTGCCGATACCACCTATTGGAAATACCTGCTGATGTCCATTTCAGGATATGAGCTGTACCTGAAAACATACCGAAGCGGTTTTGAAGCAAGAACGGTGGTGGAACTGATTACGCTGAACCGCGATTTTCCCCGGTCGGTATTATACTCCATCAACCAGCTGATGCGGTACTTTACGAGACTGAGAAGCGACCGCAATGCAGAGAGTTTTCAGCAAATTGAATTCTTAATTGGCAAACTGAAAAGCAAGATCAACTATTCTACTACCGACAGCATATTAAAACAGGGCTTACACGAATACCTGGCAGAAGTAAAAACAGACCTGAATGAAATCGGGGTTGCGCTCAACCAGAATTACTTTGCCTATACCTGATGCCGGCTACCTTTTGTATTATCACACCAAACTAAACTGTTCTCATGCCCCGTTTTAATATCCGACACGTTACCCGTTACAGCTATGAGCAGCCCGTTAGAGACAGTGCCAACCAGGTTACGCTCTTCCCTTTGCAGGATGAGCACCAGGACGTCATTAAACAAGATCTGCATATTACCGGCGAACCACAGGTAGAGCTGTTCAAAGATTATTATGGAAACACCATTGGTTCATTCAGCTATGCACCTCCCCACAAAGAATTGGTGATAGACTCAAAAATAGATATGGTGGTGCATGATAAAAAAATGCCTGCCGACACCGAGGATAAAGAAAAACAATGGCAGAACATACAGGGCATCCGGTTTACTTATCCTTATATCGATTTTATAAAGCAGGAACGCTTTGCCGCCATCGATGAGCTGAAAAGCCTTCCTGTTATTGTTACCTGTAAAATGTACACGCCGCTGGCGGCCTGTATGCGACTGAACGAATATATATACAATAACTTCTCTTATAACAGCGCTGTTACAGATGTAGAGACCACCATCGACGAAGTCTGGAAACTGAAAGCCGGCGTTTGCCAGGATTTTGCGCACGTATTGCTGGTCATGCTGCACATGATAGATATTCCGGCCCGCTATGTAAGCGGTTATGTATGCCCCAATAAAAACGGCATGCGCGGCGAAGGCGCCACCCATGCCTGGGTAGAAGCCTATATTCCATTTTATGGCTGGCTGGGTCTCGACCCCACCAATAACTGCCTCGTAAACGACTTACATGTGCGGCTCGCCATTGGCAGAAGTTTCAGTGATGTATCGCCGGTAAAAGGAACTTATAAAGGAACTTCTCACCATACACTGGAAGTTGGGGTGACCATTTCTTACGAAGATGGCAGCATTACCGAAGAACAGCCGGCCAAACTGGTAACACAACCCAGCAAAAGCAATGGCAATACCGATTCCAATTCTTACCGACGGCATTTGGAAATGATGCAGCAACAACAACAACAGTGACGGGATTTTGAGGGATAGAAACATTGATGTTGTGAAGCAGCATTCAAATTGCCATTTAATCGCTACTCCAAGGGCCCGCCCGCCTTCCTGTAGGCCGGTGCGGCCATGGTCGATCCGCTCAAATACATTTTATCCCGTTTACCGATCGCCATTCATGTTTTATTTCTTTCATCAAAAGGGCATTATCAAAAACCACTGAACCTTTTGGAAAAACAGCTTCATTCTCAAAAAAACTGGATTGAATATATTGGATCGCCAACGGCGTTACCTTCCATTGTTGCGTACTGAGTGCCAGGCCATCATATTTTTTTCCGTTGGGCGAGTAGCCAATAGTACCTCTTTCAAAAAAAGCAGCGGCAACAGGCAGGTCCGGGAAAATAGAGTCTTCTGTCAGCCGTTCCGTATCTGTTGCGTCAACGGTAATGCTGGTACCATCGGAACTTGTAAAAGCTATATGGTATTGCCCGGGTTTCTCTTTTACATCAAATTTTGCATGAAAATGCCTGCCCGGAAATAGGCGGCCACCCACCAGGGTGTTGATCCAGGAGGAAGTATCGCGACGTGGTATAAACACACCCTCTTTTGTTTATCCGTTTTCCGTCCACTCTACCGCGATTCGATGTGCACCATTTTCAGAAGAGATACCCGTGAAAGGTGGTAAGCCTTTGGGCCTGATTTGTCGGAGCCGTATCAGGCAGATGCCAGCAATGGCCTTTCCTTTGAATAATTTAGGCCGGAAAGGTGCCGGAAGGATTTTTTGCATGACGAAAGGTTCCGCCGTAAAATTGACTAGCATTCTTCTTTCAATAATACCTGGATGGTGGGGATTTTCATTAGCACTCACTTTAGGTTCGCCCGGTAAAATTAATTCGGGTTCTCACCTGAACAATTATTTACAAATAAATAGGCGCTCCTAAGGATGCCGTTTTTCCGAAATCCTTACCGTTTCTTCGCCCAGCTCCTCCGTTTCAAATCCGCAACCGTAACAATGATACACTTGTAATGCAGAAGCCTTATAGCTGGCAAAAAACCAGGATAGTATCGTTTTTCTCCGGTTTTGCAGCAGCGGTTTGGAAATGTTTTCCACATCGTCCGACCCGCATTTACTACAGGTAAATGACCGCCGGTAATCTTTTTCCCATTGTGCCAGCAATTCGGTTGCTTCATCCAGGTCGCCGGGGTGTACCATTAATTTGATGCCGCCCACCGCATTTGACAGCAGGGGGTCGATGGTAACCGTATATTCGTCTTTCAGGTAACCGGTAATGCCTTCTTCATCAAGCCGGGCAAGGGTTATGCCGGCATTAATATAATTATCAAATGATCTCAGCAGCAGGTAGTCCATACAGAAAAATACAAAAAAAATTGTATTCTGCCTGCATTTGGAAAGAATAGCAGGGTTTTGGTAATTATAATACAGGCAAAACCGGTAGTTTAGCCATATTCGAAGACGTATACGTTCACTATACCTATCCGAAAATGAAAAAAATAAACCCTGGAAAAACAGGATTTTTTTTATTGCTGGTATGGAAGACATTTTCCTGTGTCAGTGTAACAGATGATAGCATGAAGCAGAAAATACATAGGGAGCTTAGCACAATTGATTCTTTGTTAAGAAGCAAGGATTTCAGTCTTGCCATTGCACAGGTGCAGGATACTGCTTACTATACCGGCATCGGCCAGCCGGTGCCGCCCTTTCTAAGCCCGGCAGATGATAGCAGCCATATAATAAAAAGCGAAAAGGATCAAAAAATAGCCGGCAGCCTGGCAGGCATGTATGCGCTTGAATGCGGCCTGGGCATTTTATGCAATCAAACAAAAGAAAAACCTACCAGCTGGCTGCAGAAAATTGCAGAAGAAAAAACAGATACCGCCACCCGCCTGCTTTTGAACCGTTTTGCCAACGCCACTTGGAAGGCGGGCCAGCCTTTTAAAGGCCTTGACCGGATTACAAGACCTGTTTTTACGGGCGCGGGATTTTTGCCCGCCACCGAAATAAAGAAAGATGATGAACAGATTAAAACAGCGGCAGTAAAACTGTTGTCTGCCCTGCAGGAAGTAAAGGACAGCAGCCTGGATGGGCAAATGCAAAAAATACGCAGCCTGCTGCACAGCCAGCCATTTGCCATTGAAATGGCGGCTGCCATGGATGCGGGCTACCAGTCCGGTCAACAACAAACAGCACCCGTAAAGGAGGATGATAAAAAACCGGATACCATTCATACAACTGCAAAAGAGCAAAAAATTGCCACCAATATTGCAGGATTTTATGCCGTGGAATGCTGCACCAATTACCTGGCAACCACCCGGAACGTTTTGCCTTCTGCTGTACTCACATCCATTCTTAACAACAGCATCAGCAAAGAAGACAAAGATCTTTTCTCCCGTTTTGCCAATGCCACCTGGAAAGCAGGCCAGCCCTTCCGCGGACTTGATCGAATAGAACGGGAAACCTTCTGTCCTTTTTATTTTCTCTCCGGACCGGCTATTGAAAAAGATTGGGTGCAGGTGAAAGCCGCCGCAAAAAAGATTTTATCGGCGCTATAAAAGTTCGATGGTTTGCTGGTCCATCATTCATTGGTTCGGCTTATGGTTGCTTTGAACTTACGAACGCATTTCCTTCTGTGGTAAAAGAGAGGCCACAATCTGTTGCAATTTCTCTTGGTCACCTTCCCTGCAATCAATGTAACTGTAGATGCCCATCATCAGTGGCATGGCCGTATCATTGTATAAATAAATGGTCTGGATCATTGATTGACGGCTATTATATTCTACCAGCTTGGCACATTGAAACTCATCCCAGCAGACAGGTGAATTGCTATAGTCGGGCGAAAGAAAAATCAAAATCTTCTTTGATTTTTGAATGGCATCTGAGATCTGTTTAATCCAGAGTCCGCCGGGTGGTATACTGCTTTTATCATAAAAAATCTGCAGGTCTTTATTGGCAGCCGTCAGGTTGGTTACAAACACATCTACTATTGCTGCGTGTTTGTGTGCATAACTTACAAAATAGTCGTATTGTGTATTGGCAGGGGCGGCCGTTTTTGCATCGGGGGAAGGATTCGCCTGTGCGCCCACCGGTGTTGCTGGTGGCGGCAGGGGAAATTCACCAGGAAAGGCTTTGGCTGACGGCGGCCGGGCTGGTATGGTTGGATGAACGGCTTGGCCAGGCGCTGCCGTTATAATGGTAGCGATGCCCTGCTCTTCTTTCTGCGCCATTTCATTTATTTCTGACACCACTATTTGCATGGGTGCTTCATCGGGTAACTGTTCTTTTTTATTGGTCTCCAGTATTTTCAATGCGTTGATGCCTGTTATGTTTCCGTCTCGAACCGCCTGCTTCAGATCGTTCTGTTGTTTGGCCCTTGTAAAAACAGGTAATGCCAGCTTTGCCTGTTTGTCTGAGAACAAGACCAGCTTTATGCAGTTTAAGGGTAAGCCGCTTTCCATCCAGAATATGCTGGCATCCAGCATGGCCGGCAACATTTTTTCAAAAGATACTTTTTGCTGCCCGCTGGCCAGTACGGGCATTGCGATAACATTATTGCTTTCACTGAAAGCAAATGTATTGATGCACCTGAAAATATTGCCCACAACGGTGGCCTGGTCGGTTGTCTGGTGCCAGGGCTCAAAGCAAAGCACTTTCTTAAAATTGAACAGCTCCTGCTGAGCGGCATTCAAAGGTTGCGATAACCAGCAGCCCAGCTGCTCACGAAGATCAATTGCTTTGTGTTTTGACAGGTCGTCTACATCCAGGCCTTTGTTTTCCAATGCGGCAATCAGCGTGCCTTCTACGGGTATATAACTGCCGGGATAAGCAGAAATGATCAGGATATCCGCCGCATGTTCTCGTGGAAGGGCAGTTAGATCGCCCTGTAGTAACTGGATAACGGCCGGTCCCTGACCCGCCCGCGTGATGTTTATTTGTTCAAGAAGTTCCATTTGTCGTTAGTTTATTGTATCAGCCTATTAACAATGGCTAAGAGCCAGGCCAGGTCTTCCGCTTTTTTTGTTTCGATGGCTTTTGCATAAATTTTTTGCAGGTTGCGCTGGGTTGTTTCTTTCATCCATTCGTCTGGGTTGCAAAAAAGCGCGGATGCCAGGTAGTCCCTGGCTTTGCCTGCATTCATATCAAGTACGGCCAGTTCCAGCGCGGTGGCCTGTACCCAGTAGTCTTTTCCTTTAGAAGGCAGCAGTCTTTCAACCGCATACATAACCAGGGGCATAAATTTATCGAACCGGGGGTCGTGCAAATCGCCTAAAAACATAAGGGTAAGTGCATTAATACCGGGATAGAAATACCGTGGGTCTGATTCAAATCCATTCAAATAGGTTTCTACTGCCTTTCTCAAATATTCATGGTGCAACAAATCGTCGGTTGTATTCAAATCCATCATTCCCTTATAGACGGAGCCCAGCAAGCCGTTGGTTTCCGGGTCAGCGCCATATTTGTTTATAACGGTCAGCAATAGCTGCTCTGCTTCTTCCAGTTTGCCGGATTTGTAATAGGCCATCGCCAACTGCTGCTGCAGGTAAATATTGTCTTGTGAGGCGCCACTGACAACGGGCTCCAGCATCCGCGCTATTTCAGCAAATGCCCCCATACTCCGGTAATTTTTCAGCAGCACATATAATAAATCGTAATTGCTGGTCAGGTTCTTTGATTCCGCCAGTTCAATGGCTTTTACATTCTGGATGCATTGCTCTTGTGCGGTGGCATTTTTTTCTTTGTCGAATTGTTTCCAGTTTTTCACTTCAGCAGCCATCTGGCTTTTTGATTCGTTGGCACTCTTCACCCAATCGGCAAAACAGTCGGCTTCTTCCTCCAGGTAATCCAGATCCGGGAACCGGTATTTTGCAATCAGCTGTCCAATGGGACTGTCTAACTGCCCCTTTTGCGTACCCAGGTTTATTTTTATGAGCCCGGCCAGGGCCGCTGTCTGTTCTTGCAGGTTGGTGACCGTGTTGTCTGTAAATTCATAGGGAAAAGCCCGCAGCGGGCCCACATCAAAAGACAGCCTGGTATTTTTCTCAAAAATAACAACGGTTGTAAAAGGCTTTACTGCGTGCCGGATACCCAGTTCATAAAAGACATTGGCGTTATCAAAACTCAGATCTGCTACGGCGAATTTGCAGAACAGCAATCGCTCATACATTGGCTTGTGTATAAAGCCCCCTTCTTTTTCGGCGTCGGCGCGTATGGGTACCAGTCCGGCTTGTATAATGGCCGGTTTTATAAACGTGCCGTACACCAGGTCGAAATTTATTTCCTTTTTATTACCGTCCGTTTTTATGCCAAAGGGCATCAAGACAAAACAAAGGGGTTGCATAATAGAAAATTAGAGTTTAAAGGTACCCGTAAAATGATTGTCTGTTATTTTTATGGCGGCGTCCTTGCTACCGATATCATAGAGTTCAAAACGGCCGGCGGCATTACTCATTTCTACCAGGTCGGCTACCTGTTGTTGTGTATAAGGTTTGTTCATGATGGCTTGCAGGTTGTCTGCATCCAGCCAGCAATTATAGCGCAGGTAGCTAAGCATTCCGCCGCCAGACTGGCAAAAAGCTTCGGAGTCTTCTTTTAAATCGCCTATTTCGCCGTCAATCATCCAGCGGGTATCACTTTTAGACAACCATTGCAAGATGGCCTGGTTATGCCAGCTGGCATCCTGCATCATCATATCGGGGATCTCCTTGGCCCAATGCAGCAGGTTACTTTTGGCAATGTCCTGCGGAATTTCTTTCCAGCGGTTCATACCAGTGCCTACTGATACCAGCAGCAGTTTATCACAGCCGGTTTTCCAATGAAAAGGAAAACCGTTTAAAGTAGCTACCATCAGCAATTGCATGGCCGGGTTGTTGGCCATGCTGATACCGCCATCAACAAAAGCGGCGGGCCCGGCAGACCCGCCCACATCTATCAGTTGCGGAAGAAAATAGGTAGGTGCCGCCGCACTGGCCCGTACAGCCTTGCACAAAAGAATGTCTTTGTTTTTTCCGAATTCCGAGTCAAAGTATTTTCCACCGGGATGGTTCAGCATGGGCCATACGCTATTTGTATCGGCCCGTTTTGCAACGATGCAGAGACCTGTCTTTATTTTATCGCTGCCCATCGTGATATCGCCAAACAGGTTTTGCAGTTCCTGGTCAAGCGGAGCCGCGTTGTAACTGACTTTAAACAATTCTTCCGCCTGAAAAATGTTCCACCACTTGTATTTGGAAGCAAAAATTTTGCCTCCCAAATCCATGTACTTGGTCCTGATATCTGCCACTTTCATTCCAATGGCCAGGCAGGAGGCAATGATGGATCCCGTGCTGGTGCCACCTACCAAATCAAAATAATCGCTGAGTGTAAAATCCGGATCATTGCCGTTTTGTACCCGCAGAATATCTTCTATCCGCTGCAGGTAACCCAGGGTAAGTGCTCCGCGGATGCCGCCTCCATCAAGTGCGAGAATACGCTTGGGTGCGGTCTGGTTTGATAAGTGTGCTGCTAAAGACATTTTTTAATATTTAGACTGTTTGTTAATAGCCGCTGGGTCAATAACGGTTGCCGTTACCGTGCCTCTATTGCTGGCCGGTGCTGCTGTAGACGGTATCCTGGTAAGTTGTTGTACGATGCTTGTTTTATCATCAACACCATCCTTTATAAACAGCGCAATGATATTGTTCACATAGTTTTGTGTCGTTTTTAATTCCGCTTCGGTAGCATAGGTAGCGGTTAACCGTATCTTTTCCGCTGGCCGGGTTTTCAAAAAAGCCGCCAGTCTTTCTATCGTTTGCAGGCCAGCGCTGTTTGGAAACCCTTTGGCATCGGGTTCAATATAACCACCGTTGGCTGTTCCCGGGTCTACAGATGCTGGATTCTTAGACGGATTCCTGTTGTCAGGAACGGTTGCAGCGGGTACCGTGGTAACGGGAACAGCAGGTACCCCGCAATAAGTAGCATAATCTTTTTTGCCTGCGGCCACACCGGCCTCGCTGGCTTTCTTAAAATCGTCGCAGGCACCTGCCTGGTTGTTCAGGAACAATTTTGATTTACCACGAAAATAGAGCGAGTAGCTGGCCTGGTTATTACTATTGTCGGTATTCATTTTTATAACCTTATCAAAATCGGGTATGGCTTCCGCGTATTTTTTTAACCCATACCATACACTGGCCCTGCGGTAATAAAAAAGAGCATCGTTACCATTCAGGCGTATGGCCGCCGAATAGTCCGTTATTGCATTTTCCTGGTGGGCATCGCCCAGCATTTCATAGCAAAGGCCGCGCTGGTAATGGGCCAATGCATTTTTGGGATTCAGTTTTATTGTTTCCGTATATTCTTTCAACGCTTTCTGGTATTGGTTTTTCATCACATACATATCACCCAGGTGCTGGTGGTCTGATGCATCTGCGTTATTCCCACTGTCCGGATCATCGTTGTTGTTCGTATCCGTATTGGAAACTTTGGTATTTAAAAAAAGAATGGGCGTGGCCGGGGGCGTCCGCTCTTCATGAATATATTCTTCCCGAACAGTAATATTCAAAGCTTGTTTTACGATGTTAACAATTGAATCGGCCCTGTTTTTCTGGTTGGTTTCATAATAGATGATCCGCGAAGAATCACTGAAATCGTCTGGCAATGCAGACAGGGAAAATTTGTACAGGGCATCTGTCAGCGTATGCTCAATATCATGGTAGCCTGCTGTATCGTTGTACCGTACGTACAGGTATTGCCTGCTGATCTTGTCTGTATTAATGCAGGCAAGGGTAACCGAGTCGGGCCAACGGTTGCCGGCAAAATTCATCGTAGTGGCAACCGATTTATTCAGTTCCCAGTTTAGCAGCAACAGTCCTTTTCCGGTACGGAAGTTTTCATATGGTACCTCAAACAAGGCGGTAGCTGTTTTCAGGTTGTATAAAAGCGGGATCTTTTTATTTTTTATTTGTAAGTAGCCGGTTAGCTGTTCAAAACTATTTTTAACTGAATCGCCGCAATACTGGAAATTCCTGATCACTTTAAGGGCCAGCTGCACGGTGGCCGGATGTTGCTGCTGGCTCAGTGCCACCGGTGGAAAGAGCTTTTCGGCGCCGCCGCCAAAATCAATATAGAGCCAGGAAATAAGTAGCAGAATGGATACGGCAGCAGCCATTATTTTATTTCGCCTGGGTTTTTTATTAAGTGCTATTTCATGGAGATTAAAATACGCCGCTAACCCCACTGAATTATTGCCATCGCTTACCGGCGTTTCCCAGGTATCCGTACTTTTTTTATCCAGGTATTTTTTTACCGGCATGTCCAGTATGGCGTCCTGCCGCCATATTTTTTTAAATGCTTCTTTGCTATCGGCATACTGGCCGTTTGCATCGTTGTTACTGGCATGCAAAATAAACTGGTTGGTCAATACCTGTCGGTTCTTTTCTTCTTCAAAAAAATGTCCTCCTTTTCCGTATAAAAGGGTTGAATAATTAAGCATGTGCAAAAGCACTTGCCTTGCCAGTATTTCATTTTCAATCTTCAGCTGTTTTAATAATTCAAGTCTTGTTGTTTGTGGAAAAACACCCTGCTGCATCCAGGAAATGCGGCAGAGCAGGAGCAGGGTACTGTAGTTCAGGCTTTCCGGCCGGCCATATTTGTCAAACAATGCTTTTCCTATTTCAATCATTACTTCCCAGCTTAAGCGGGGATAAATACAAATAGCGCAAAGCCACTGGAAAAGCAATTCATCGCTATTAAGGTATGCCTGCAACGCCGGAATGTCTCGAAAATCAACCTCGCGCACGGCATATTGATCCGCTACCGTTTGTACCAGCAGGTTTTTGCTGAGTTTGATTTTTTCTTTTAATGCCGGTATCAGTCTTTGAAGTGCCGTAACATCTGCGGGTAAAAGAATAAGGTTTTCCTGCAATACTTTTTCTTTTACCGACCAGTCCTGCAAGGCTACGGGTGTTATCACGGCCTTGTTTTGCCAGCGGTTCAGTTCCGTTAGCAATTTTTCTTCCATTACCGGGTAAACACTGTACACCAGTTCATGTGCTTTTCCGAGCAGTATCAGTGTGGCATTGCCCCAGCCATCTGCCAGGCGTTGAAGCGACAAGCCTGCCGGGTGCTGGCTGTTATAACAGGTAAAATTCTTATCGTAATAAAAAATAGCTGTTGGGATGCCTTCTTCCTGTATGCTTTTGGCCAGGTAGCTGAAAAAATGCGTTAGCATACTTTTCGGATTGGCATGATCTATCAGCAACAGGTATTGTTGTTGTTCTTTAAGGGCAGTAAAAACCAGCTGGGGGCTGCCGCCGGATCGTATAATCGATCGAATGGTTCCGTGAATGCTCAGCACGGTGGTTTCTTCTTCGGCCTTGTATTTCATTTGGGTAAACGTGGCGCGCAGATCTCTTTCGGGTTGTACCAGCCTGGTATCGGTCTGTTCAAAAGGAATATCATAAGGGCCTTTGGCAACTGTTGCGGATACCGGTTTTTTTTGATGGCGAGCTTCTTCTTTTTTCTTTCTTTTAATGAAACTGTAAAACAGGCCGCCGGCTGCTGGTAATAGAAAAGCCAGGCTTACCCACCAGCTGAGAATGGTTTTGCCGCTGTACAAAACGGGCGCTGGGGCAGAGAAGTTGGCGGCATAGTGCAGGGCATTGCCAGATACCCGGAGAATGGCATTGTCTGCGGCGGAACAGGGTGATTGTGCATTCCCAACAATGGCTTTACATTCAACCGGGTAATCGCCTTCGCGGTAAAAAACAAGGCCCTGCGCCACGGGTATCAGGGTGGTAAAAACAGAATCGTTGATGGTCCATTGATAACCGGAAACCGTACCAGGGCTGGCATCCACAGTGGCAGTAAGGGTAACAGGTTGTTTCACCTGTGCGCCTTCGGCCGGCATCCTGATATTTACGACGGGTAAATCATTACAAACATGTATCAGTAATGAATCGGATTTTGTAAGCAGGTGAATCCTGCCAGAAGAGAAATCCCTTTTTACCCAACAATCACCGGCGTCCTTAAATACATGGGTTACCTGCACACCCTGCTGGCTGCTGCCATCGTTGAAATGCCAGTTAAACCGGATATAGGCGGTATCCTGCAGGCGGCCTGTCAACAGGCTTGCAGCACTCAATAGAAGTGGCTGGCCTTTTTCAACCGTTCTTTCTTTGTTAAACTCCTCGGGCTGCCAGCTTTTTTTTTGATGGAGAAAATAAAAAATACTGAGTAAAAGAATCAATAGCAATGAAAAAGCCAGGGGCATTATCCATCCGGGCCATCGTTTTTGTATAACCGGCTCGCCGCAGGCCGCCAGCAACTCCATCTTTTTATATTGCTCAATGATGTTGTAAAACCTGGATTGTTCTGTTTGGGTGGTGGCGATGATCGGGCAAAGCCATTGGGCCGTTTTATCAATATCAGCGGAACCGAAACGCTCTGTGATTTTGAGCATTTCAATGTAGTCATCTGGTTTTACATTAAAACCGTTGCCGTGGAGCAGGTAAAACAATTGCCCCATTGGCAAGTGCGGAACTGTTTCATCCCTGCATTCTTCAATATGGCTGTTTTTATCCATCGGCCGCTGCTGGTTACCCACCCACTTTATTGTCTACAATGAGCTGGTCTTCATAATTTTTGATCAGGGTGCTCTTCGTGGCTTCATAAAGCGGGTTTATACTGCCCGGCGTAAAACTGGCATTGTTCAGCAGTTTATAGTGCTGCAACAGATTTATCCAGTCGAGGAACTCAGACGTAGAGGGCTTTTTGTTCATGGCACGGTTGCGCATAATATTAAATTCATCAATGGCTTTTTCAATTAAGGCATCGTAGTCGCCGTTCTCGATCATCAGTCTTTTTTTTGCAATCTGCAACAGTTTATCCTTTTCCGGAAAACCAATATGATAGAAAACGCAGCGGCGTAAGAACGCATTGGGCAGGTTTTTCTCTGAATTACTGGTCATAATAACCAGGATGCGGCAGTCGCTGCTGCATCGTGTAACAGATTGATTGATCTCTTTTATGTCAAAACGGTAATTTTCCATTTCATTCAGCAGGTCGTTCGGAAATTCGCGGGGGGCTTTATCAACCTCGTCTATTAACACCACGCTGCTTCTTGGTTCAGGTTGCAGAAATGCCGGTGACATGTTACCGATTTTACTGATGCCCTGTAAGCCGCTGCTGTTAAGACCATGCGTTTGGGCAATGGCCAGGCCCATGGGTTTTAATTCAATGAATTGTTCCGTGGTGGTATCTGCATGCTGGCTGCGGAAATGGCTTACCGCATCATAAAAATAAAAAAGATCGGTAGAAATAGAGGTCGATTTAGTATTGAAAACAAAGGGTGTATTCAAAAAAGCAAATTCTTTTCCTGCTGTTTGTGTTCCCAGCTGCATGGCCACATAGTCTGCCAGTTTTGTTTTGCCTGTGCCGGGTTCGCCACTGATGAGCAGTGGTTTGCCTAAGGCGATGGCAATTTCAACCGCCTTTATCAGCCCCTCGTCCGCTACATAATCAATGGGGTTGTTATTCAGGTAAATCTTGTCGATCTCAATATTCATAAAAGAACCTTTTAATTAATGAGGCTGCAAATAGCCGGATTGTTATCATTCACCCCGGCAATAAATGCATGTATTTTTTTATCGGCTTCGTACATGCTTAGCGGAACCGAAAGGTTGCTGAAACAGGCGTCCATTATTTCTTCGGCCCTGCCCGGGTTGGGGATAATATAATTAATGAGCCATGTTTTAATCAGCTGGCTGTTCAACGACTGCAGCCTTGGCAGCACAGACAGGTAATTTTCCTGGCCCGGTTGCTGCTGTAATAGTTTTAGCCGCTGTTCAAGGTCGGCCGACTGAATATTGTCTTCAAAATTTACAAAGAGATAAATACGAAGTCCCTCTACGGCAAGGGTTGCTTTGTACAGTTCATCCGTAAACGATTTCAGGAAAGAAAACTGGTTGTCTTCAAACATCTGGGCATCACAATTGATCACAAAAACCAGTGGCGCGCCCAATTTGCTGAAGGCCGCCAGGAAGACCGCCGGTGACATTTCCGCCGGAATGCTACTGGGAAAAAATTTGCTGTAAATATATACCAGCAGGCTGTTGCGGTTTTGAATATAGTCTTCGCTTACCAAAAAGTCCTCAAAGCTTACCAATTGGTTCTGGATGGAATCTTCCGGCAGGTCGAGCGCAAATATATTTACACGGTTGATAAGGTTCAGGCCCAGTTCTTTTCTATCGCCATAAATGATAATGGTTTTAAAACTGCCTTTTGTACGGGCCACCAGGAAACGTGAAAATTGCGGCACCCGATCGCAACAGTAGGCCCGGGTATTGTCGAGTTTAAAAGCTACGAAGGAACGGTGCATCAGTGATTCCGAAATTTGAAGCGCCAGCTGGTAAGAAGAAACAAAGGGTTCGGGATTTGTCATCCTGGCTTCGCGGACCCTTGTTTTAAAGGCGGCCAGTTTTTCTTTCTTTTTTAACCGAAGGGCCTCGTCTTCGTCTTTATCGGCGTCAAAATGGGGGTCTGTTTCATCCGCAAAAAAGGCGAGAATGGTTTTTTGCGGATCCTGTACAGCCGTATTATATTCAATTTCTGTAATGGATATTTCTTCGGGGTTATTGGCCGGCGGTATAAAACCATACCGGTTGGCAACAATCAATATATAAATATTACAGTCTTTTAC
>CAXTMV010000054.1:0-24694 GCA_964245425.1 uncultured Flavihumibacter sp.
GTACATTTATCCATAGCACCAAACCAAATTGTATTTTTAAACCGCTTCTTTGTAAATTGTTGCCAATATTAACTAAAAAACCTTCATGCTCCTGCTCGCACTGGCCATTGCGCCCGGCCTCGCTATTATTTTATACATCTATCGCAAAGACAGTTACGATAAAGAACCTAAAAAGTATTTGCTGATGTCTTTTTTCCTGGGTATGCTGAGTACCTTGTCCGCCATTGTTGTACAAAAAACGGCCGGCTATTTTTTTGGCAGTACAAACGGTTATTCTACCATTGTGTTTTATGCTTTTTATGCGTTTATTATTGTTGCCGGCAGCGAGGAAGGCTGCAAATTTGCCATGGTACGCTGGTACGCATATCCCAAAAAAGCATTTGATGAGCCATTCGACGGGATTGTATACTCGGTAATGGTGGCCATGGGCTTTGCCACTACGGAGAATATTGGGTATGTGGAACAGCATGGCATTGGCACGGCCGTGTTGCGCATGTTTTTATCAGTGCCGGCGCATGCGGCTTTTGGTATCATTATGGGGTATTATATCGGCCTCGCAAAATTCAACAGGGAAAAAGCAGTGCCCTATTTTATAAAAGGACTGGCGCTGGCCATTTTCTTTCATGGCGCGTTTGACTTCTTTTTGTTTTTGCAGGACAATGTGCTGGTGAAAGCGTATGTGGGCCAGGGCCTGCTATTTCTCGGGGCCATTGGCTCGTATTATTTTGCGGTTCGCCTGAGCCTGCGCTCCATCCGGTTGCACCGGGAAATGTCGAGAATTGATTTTGAAAAAAGGAACAATACCCGTTCTGAACTTCGATAGCTGGTAGTTCTTTGACCGCGCAAAGGAACTCCGAACCATCGAAGTTCCGAACTGAAAACTATGAAGCAGGAACTATTTTCCCCATGGCAGCATCTTTCATCTGGCGGGTGGTTTCGTGGCCAAGGTATTTTTCAATACGGCCTTCAATCAGGTAGATAAGCGGGGTTAGTACAATCGCCATAACGAACTTATAGATATAATTCATCATACCAATGGCCAGGATTTGTTGCCAGGTAAATTTTCCGCTAAAGGCAATAAACAATACGATATAGCTGTCTACCAGCTGCGAGACCAGTGTAGAGCCGGTTGCCCTTAACCACACATGTTTCTCGCCGGTGGATCTTTTAATGCGGTGGAAAACGGTTACATCAACAATCTGGCTGACCAGGAACGCCACCAGGCTGCCTACAATGATACGCATCCCCTGCCCGAATACGCCATTAAACGCGTCCTGCATATTGGGTACTCCGCTGCCGGTATTACTGGTTACCCAAAAACCGGCCGGCGGTAAATGAATGGCCAGGTAAAACATAATAAAAGCATAGAGGATCAGCGCCACTGCAGTAAGGGATATGCGCCGCACCGCTTTGGGGCCATAATATTCGTTTACCACATCCGTCATGACAAACTCCAATGGCCATAGCAATACGCCGCAGGTGAGCGTGAAATTCAGCCCGGATTGTCCGAACATACTGAAATTGGCGGGCTTTATGTGCAGCAGGCTCTCCAGCGAAAATAATTTACCGGCAATGCATTCTGCGATCAATGCATTGGCAACAAAAAAAGCGGTAAAAAAAACGAATAGCTTGGTGGGCTTGTCTTTGAGGATGTTCAGTATCATTTTATAAATATATACAGTTCGGCAATAAAGAAAGCAAAATTGACTAGCACCAGCCAGCGCGGCACTTTGCCTGCCAGCCTTCTCCGAAACCAATAAAAAGCCGTGCAGCCATTCAGTATACAATTTACAATCGGCGCAATGATCAGCCCGTTAATGATAACGGTCGACTGCAAATCACCTTTCGGCAAAATAGTATAATATTTGATAAACCAGGTGGCCAGCCAGCAAATATTGGCGATAAAAACCACCCGGTGCCAGAAAGAAAGTTTTTCCATGGTAAAAAGTAAAAAATGTGAGGCCTGCGTCGATATCGGCAGCGCTTGCGACCATCTCTCCCGACGGACGTTTTCAAATTTCGTTTTTATTTCCTAAAAAAAATAAAGACCGCGCCCACAAAGGTTAAAACAATGACCAGCTTCCGGTAGCCGTTGTCCGGTATTTTTGCCACCAGCCGGAGGCCCGCCCAGAAGCCCAGCAGCAATGCCGGCAGCACCAGCAGGTCGGTACCCAGTGTTGCAATAGTAATATTCTTCCAGTAAAAGACCTGGAAAGGCAGCTTGAAATAATTCATGGCAAGAAAGACCCAGGCCGCTGTGCCGATAAAATCATTTTTAGGCAATTGCATCGCCAGGAAATAAATATTGGAAAAAGCGCCTGCCAGGTTGCCCAGCATAGTGGTAAAACCAGACACCAGGCCCATGCCGGCCGTAAAGAACAGGTTATGCGGCACCTGGGTACGGGTACGGAATTCCATCGTGATCATGATGATGACGGTAAGTATAATAATTACGGCCATCATTTTGCGGAAGAGGGATTCATTCAGGTCTCTGCCGGTAAATACGCCTATCAGTATGCCGGCCATCATCCAGGGGATCAGTCGCCAGAAAAGCGGCCATTGGGCATGCCTGTGATAATAAACCACTGCCATGATATCTGCCGAACAAAGCAAGGGCAATACGATGCCGGTAGAAGCCTTGCTGCCAAAAACAATGGCCATCAGGGTTACATTCAGCATATCAATTCCTTTCAGACCTGCTTTGGACAGCCCAATGATGAAAGCAGCCAGCGCTATCAACAACCAGTCTGAGGGTGCATAAGCAGTAAAAATGGATGGCATAGAAAACAATTAAAAAATAAAAAGTCAGTAGGCAAAAGTCAATGCTTTTGCCGGTAAAACCTTACAGCTTTTTCCAAGAAAGAAGGAAATGGAAACAAGAACCATGGCTGGCCAGCTTTCGGGTAGCGCTTTTGAATTTTCATTTTTGATTTTTGCAGGTTGAATTAAAAGACTACTCCAGCAAATGTGCGGGGCTGTTGGCCGTTACCCAGATTTTTTGTCCAAGCGCTGCCAGCCTGGCCCTGCTTTGTATTTTTAAAAGCCTGCTGCCCGTGGTGGCTTCCATTTGGTAACAGCTGCCCATAAAAGCAATCCGTTGAACAATGGCTTCCAGGCCTTCCCCCTGGGTATTTACCTGTAGCTGTTCGGGCCTTACCAGTAAAATGGCCGCAGCACTGTCGGGCACCTGATCGGGCATTGCCTGCAACAACAGGGCTTCTGCAATAGTAAGCAGGTTGCATTCCCCCAGCAAAGCCGCACAATATTCGGTCAGGGGTTGCCGGTAGACCTGCTCGGGCGTGCCCTGTTGCAGTAAGGCACCGTCCTTCAACAATAATATTCGCTCTGCCCAGGAAAGCATATCCGCCGCATCGTGAGAAACCAGGATCAGGGTGGTACCCAGGCTGCCGGTAATATCATTGATCACCTGCCTGATAATACGCTTGTGCGTATGATCCAGGTTGGAAAAGGGCTCGTCCAGCAGGAGCAGCCGCGGACTGCCAATCAGCAGTCTCGCCAGGGCAATGCGTTGTTTTTCGCCGCCGGAAAGCTGGTCTGTCCTGCGCTGTAATAAATGATCGATGCGGCAAAGGCGGTACAGGTGATCTGCCGCTGGCTGTGTAAGGGCATTGGCATAAGAAAGTATTTCATGTACCCAATAATTGTTGCGCAATTCAAAATGCTGGCTCAGGTAAGCAATGCCGGCGTGCCCTGGTATTAACTGGTCGTTCGGCCCGTTCACTTTTTTTTGTTCGAAGAGGATGCTACCGGTATCTGGTTGTGCAAGGCCTGCAATCATTTTCAGCAGCGTGGTTTTTCCTGAACCGGTTTCGCCGGCAATGGCTATCTTTTCAAAAGGCGCCTGTATAAAGCTAATCGGCTGTACGGTAAACCGGCCTTTTTCTTTTTTGGATATCCCTGAAACCTTCAATAATGCCATGCCCCGAAAATAATCTATCTGGGAGAAATCTGGTAACGGTGGGAAGCTGATAAAGCTGGCAACTGTGGAAATACTTAATTGAACATCCCGTAAACACAATTCCGCGACGGTATATCCTGTTATTTTTCTGACACCGCCATATGCTTATGACGCCTGCAGCGCGCATTCTTTGTAAATAGCGGCGTCCTGCACGGGATAGGTATTTAAGCGATCCATAAATGAAAGCATGTTCTTATTCTTTATAAAAAATTCCAGTATAAAAGCATAGTGGCAATTTTCATAATAGGCTTCGTAAATATTCAGTTTCCCCTCCAGGGCCAATTGCTGGAAAGCCGGTAAGTTAGACTGGGGATCGGTTAGAAATGCAAAGACCTTGCTTTCGCTGGGGTGTGCTTCATTCACTCTTTCTTCCTGGACCAGCAGGTAACCGCCCGCTTGCCGGGCTTTTATTTCGGGTTCCGGCTGGCGCGATGATTTTTTTGCACGGGTAAAAATAAATTTGAGTTCGCCTTCTGCGCAGCGGTGTTGGGCAATATACCGGAAGACCCCATTTTTTTCAGACTGCTGCAGGGAAACATCCAGGTCGCTGTTCACCGAACGGTTGTATTGCTCCCATTGCGTAATAAACTGTTCCTGCTTCAGCAGGGTATCAAAACAAACAAACTGTACTATTTTATCTGCTCCCATGTTGGTAAGATAAGCTTATTAATCTGCTTTCGGACATTTATCAGTACAACAAAACAAGGACTAAAAAGTTCGATGGCTGACCGGGTTAACAGGTGAATATATAGTGCATAAAGAGCCGGCAGACCGGTAAAGACAGCCTGTAAAAACAATAAAAAACCGTATCTTTACCTAAACAGAAAAAGGCGACGCGGTCGCTATCATCTCCCCTGCTTCGGTTTAACAACTATTTTTAATTAAACAGTATACGTATTATGTCAGAAACATGGAACAAAAAAGAAAGAGAAAAGAAAAAACAACAAAACAAAAAAGAAAAAGCTGAAAGAAAACAGGAACGCCAGGAAAGGGCCAAGGATGGCAATAACCTGGAAAGCATGATGGCTTACCTGGATGAAAACGGCAATCTGTCTTCAAAGCCGCCCGATCCGCGGAAAAAGATTGTCATCAATGTAGAAGACATTGAGATCGGTGTACCCAAACATGCGCCGCTTAACCCGGAAGACCTGATTAGGAAAGGAATTGTTACTTTCTTTAATGACTCAAAAGGGTACGGTTTTATCAAAGACCTGGAAACACAGGAGAGCCTGTTTGTGCACATCAATTCGCTCACCGAACCTATTAAAGAAAACAACAAGGTTATTTTTGAAGTAGAGATGGGCCCCAAAGGCGCCAATGCGGTAAATGTAAAAATGGCCAAATAATACCTGCTTCAAAACAAAGCTTCGTTAAAAGGCTTCCAGTAGTTTTTTTACAACCCCGTCCATGGATGTCATATTATCAATCCATCTTACCACCATAACCAGGTCGTGCGCGGGGTCTGTATAAATGATATTGTTACCATTGCCCAGGTGCATAAACGCCGTTGCAGGAGCAGAAGGCAGCATTTTCTGCCCTGTATTCAGGAACCAGTTCATATAGCCATAATCCGTTTTGGCCGTGGTAGGCGTTAAGGCTTGCTGTACCCATTGCTCGCTGATAAGTTGTTTTCCGTTCCAGTTGCCTTTGTGCAATGTTAAGAGGCCAAACCTGGCCATATCCCAGGCGTTGATAAAGAGGCCGCCGCCCCAATGACCGCCACCGCTTACGCTTTGTACCGGCTGCCCGTCCAGCACAATCCATGCATTCCTGTAGCCTGTCCAGCGCCAGGTGTTGGAGGCGCCTATCGGGTCCATGATATATTTCTTCAATACCTGTGGCAATGGCTTTCGCCACACGCTGGTGGCAGCCAATGCCAATGCGTTTACCCTTACATCGTTGTATTCATAAGTTTCACCCGGGGCACTGCGGGGCCTGCCAATCCATTTGGCAGGGTCGCTGTCCGGCCGGTCGGCCCATTCGGGTTTACCCCAAAGAGTTCCTTCCCAGTCGCTGGTTTGCCGGAGCATATCGTTCCAGGTAAGGAGGCGGTTATGCGGCGTACCAAACGGATCTAACAGTTGCGGCTGACCGATCAGTTCTGCAGCACGGTTTACGGGCAGGCCATACGGTTCGATGGGCGGTACGTAGGCAGCCACGGTATCAAAAACACTTTTGATAAGACCGCTGTCGGTTGCCACGCCAATGATCGTACTTAAAAAACTTTTGGTAACACTGTGTGTCATATCGCACCGGGCGGGTTCGCCCCAGGAGGCAATGACGTACCCTTTGTAAATGATGAGCCCGGTGGGTGCCCCGCGCTCAGAGAAGGGACCGATGCCTTCACCAAAAGGTTCCTTACCAAAAGTGCGGTAATGATTTATTTCCATGTTCCGGGGCGCTTTTGTTTCAGCTGCCATGGCTGCCGCTACAGCCGCTGCCACCGCAGGTTGCTTCAGCCCCAGTTCTTCAGGTGTTTTCTGCTGCCAGCTTCCAAAGGGCGGAAAGTAAGCGGCCTGTTTGACGGCTTTGTTTTTTTGCGCAGTCATCTGCAGGCCTATCAAAAGAAAACTGAAAAAAATAATTTGTCTCATAATGGGTTCAAATGTAAAAAGTAAAAAGGCAACAATCAAAAAGCAAAAAGCCCTTGCCCGGATAAGCGGAGCAAAAGTTTTTTGATTGTGGACTGTTGATTTTTTTTTGCCTTTCAAAGCCCCGAATAATAATCATAGCCCTGTTCTGCCCAGTAGTCTTTTGGTCTTTCATTGCTGAAGCTGATGGTGCCGATGCGTTTGAGGTTTTTGATGCCATATTTTACCGGCACAATCAGGCGGAGGGGCTGCCCGTGTTCGGGTGGCAAAGGTTTGTTATTGACTTCATACGCCAGAATGGTTTGCGGATGCAGCGCGGCAGGCATTTCTATTCCTACATAGTAGGCTTCATCCGGCGTAACCAAACCCACATATCCCAGTGCCGCTTCTTCCTGCAGGTTGAAATGACTGATGAAATCGCTGAACTTTACACCGCCCCAGTAAGATATCTGGTCCCAGCCTTCCACGCATTTAAAATCAAATACAATCTCCGTTTTTGGAAGCGCCATTAGTTCTTTAAGGCTTATTTTTTGCAGGCTGCCATTTTTTTTCTTAACCTGCAATAGCCAGGCAGCGGGATCAAAACCATCGCCATCCAACCCGATATCGCTGTTTACGCGAACGGCGGTGGCGGCCATCGACTTAGGATAAGTCTTTACCAGGTGATCATTGCTGAAGGTATGTTTGAAGAGTATTTCATTTTTTTCCAGCGCAAGCCGCAGGGGTTTCTTGGTACCCGCCGTAATGCCGGTTGTTTCATCGGGCAGTTTGTACAGCCAGCGCCAGGCACCCAATGCCAGTGCGTTCAACCCGATGAAGCTGGTAAAAGCAATAAAATTGCGCCGGTTGACCTTTTTCTGATCAACTACCTGAACCGATTCATTTTTCTTAAACGGGTTCTTCGTCAGTCGGGCTTTTAACCGTCTTAGTATTTTTTTCATATATAATTTCAAAACCTGCCACCACTGATCGGAAATTATTCCAGCCGGCCAGTATTACCTGTATAATATGAATGAGAAAAAAGAATACATACCCGATGGTCAGGACAAAATGTTCTACGCGGGCCAGGTGGTAACCGCCGCAGAGCCAGGTGAGCCAGTAAAACTGCACCGGTTTATAAATGGCCAGGCCGGTTGCCAGCGAACCAAACCCCATCACAATAATACTGCTGTAGGCAATGCGCTGGGCAGCATTGTATTTATTTTGAGGCGGCATCATTTTGCGGATATGCAAATCGTGGAGCACCACCAGCCAGGCTTCCTTAAATGAATGCCGGTTGGGCAGTAACTGCCGCCATGCTCCCGACAGGATCGTATACAAGACATATAAGCATCCGTTGATCGCAAAAAACCACATAAAGAAGAAATGAAAAGCCATGCCTTCGGAAAGGCGTTGCGGAATATCAAGCAGGTTGTAGAACCAGTCGGGGAAAAAATGCACGATAGTGCGACCTCCTACGGAAACCTTGTATTCGTCATTTGCCCAGTAGATCAGCATGCCGCTCCATATCATAATGGTAAGCACCGGAAAATTGATCCAATGCGCCCACCGGATGGCCAGCGGATGCTTTTCTTTGATGGTCCTGGCTTTCATGTTTTATATACTTACCAATTTTTCGCTACTAAAATAGCTATTTTTTTCTGCCGGGTAGGTAAGCCAGCCGACATTGGGTGTAGAGAACAAAAGAAAAGAGCGGGCAACAAGCAACAATGGTTGCCCACCAGAGAAAAAGGAGCAACAGCTGGATAACCGCATAAAAGAGCCTTCTACCATAACTTCCTACCCGGTACCTCACGCCTCATATTTTATACCTTCTATCTTACAGACCCGCTTTTAAAGCCAGTTGGCCTTACCAGGCAACTTCGCATGCCTGATTTGCGTAAAACAACATGGGTGAAAAGCAACCAGCCTCAACCGTAAGGGTTATCGATAACACAGCGATTGCCTCTTGTTTATTTTGACTGTTGAATCCGCACCCTTATTTCTTTTCACCTATTCGTACCCGTTGGATAGCCGGAAAACTATTTGGGTGATGCTGATGATACTTTTTTTGCAAAATGCAATCGGTTACACAGCCAAACATGCGCATTACTGTATAATTATCAACCGTTGTGAAGAAAAAAGATTAAGAAATTGTTAAGTAGATTGAAAATATTCCCTAATTTTCCGTTGCTTCTTGCTAAACTAACATTAAATTGCTTATGCCAAAGACAATTACACGCCTCTTCAAAGGAGCTGCCATTGCAGTGTTCCTTCTCTCTTTAAGTTTCCAGGTTCTCGCGCAAAAAACAGTTTCCGGCACCATTACTTCCAGTAAAGATAAGTCGCCCCTTCCGGGTGTTACCATTGCTGTAAGGGGTTCACAGGTGGCCACACAGACTGACGCAAACGGTGCATTCAAACTCAGTGTTCCTTCAGAAAAAAGCATCCTGGTGGTTACAGCCATAGGTTTTGAAACCATGGAAGTTTCTGCCAGTGGTAAATCAACTGTTTCGCTTGAACTGAAAGAAAGTTCACTTGCGCTCAATGAAATTGTAGTGACCGGTTATTCGGCACAGCGCAAAAAAGACATTACCGGCTCCGTAGCCGTTGTAAATGTTACCAATCTTAAATCTGTACCGTCGGGTACAACGGAATCCCTGCTGCAAGGGCAGGCTTCCGGCGTAACGGTAACCAACTCCGGCGTACCGGGCGGTGCCAGCAGTGTGCGCATCCGCGGCATCACGTCTGTAGGTTCTACCGATCCGCTGGTGATCATTGACGGTACACCCGGCAGCATGCACGATCTGAATGTGAATGATATCGAATCCATGCAGGTATTGAAAGATGCCGGTGCGGCCGCCATTTATGGTGTGCGCGGTTCAAATGGTGTAGTGGTTATCACCACCAAGAGAGGAAAATCAGGTAAGGCAAAAGTTAGTTACGACGGTTTTATCGGTACACAACGCCCCAATAAAAACGGGTTCAGGATTGCCAATACCGCAGAAACTGCACAGGCCGTGCAACAGTCTTATATTAATGCGGGCGTAACACCGGGCAGCAAGCAGTATGGCAGTGGCCAGACACCGGTCATACCCGACTATATCACCCCCACAGCGGCAAAGAACGGAGATCCCAATACAGACCCTTCCACCTATGCGCTGTACACCAACCAGATCACGAAGGCAAATAAGGTTGGTACCGATTGGTTTCATGAAATTTTCAAACCGGCTACTATGCAGAGCCATTCTGTTGCCGTAAGTTCCGGCAGCGACCGCTCTACCTTTTATATGTCGCTCGGTTACCTGAATCAGGATGGTACTTTAATCAATACTTACCTGCGCCGCTATTCTGCCAGGATCAATTCTACCTTTAACGTTAACAACCATATCCGCATTGGGGAAAATATCTATGCCTTCTACAAACAGAATCCTGGTTTTACCAACCAGAATGAAGGCAATGCTATTTCTTACAGCTATCGCGAAAGCCCCATTATCCCGGTGTATGATATCAAAGGCAATTTTGCCGGTACCGGCTCACAGGGCCTGGGTAACTCGCAAAACCCCGTAGCCAACCAGCTGCGCACCAAAGACAATAAAGGCAACGACTGGCAGATCACCGGCAATGCTTTTCTTGAAGTGGATCCCATCAAGCACCTTACACTGCGTACCAGCTTTGGTGGCACCATCGACAACTACTATTACAACTCTTTCAGCTATACCGCGTATGAAAATGCGGAGAACAATAAAAATCCCAACAGCTTCCAGGAGAATTTCGGTTATAACAGCAGCTGGACCTGGAACAGCACGGCCAACTATACCAATACATTCGGCAACCACAGCGTGAAAGTGCTGGTGGGTACAGAAGCCATCAGCAATTATGGCCGGGCCATCCAGGGTGTTCGCACCAGTTATTATATTACCAACCCCAGTAACCTAAGTGTTGACCCCAACCTGTGGACGCTTAACTTTGGTCCGCCTGCAGGACAGACCACCGGCAATATCAATGGCACCCCTTACAGAAGTTCTATCTATTCCTTATTCGGCAAATTGGATTATGCCTTTCAGGATAAATACCTGGTTAGCGCCACCGTTAGAAGGGATGGATCCTCCGTATTTGCAGACGGTAAAAGATTTGGTATTTTCCCTTCTTTCACCGCCGGCTGGAGGGTATCGAAAGAAGCATTCATGTCTGATATTACCTGGCTGGATGATTTGAAAATACGTGGCGGCTGGGGTAAACTGGGTTCTATCAGTAATATCCCTTCTACCAATGCTTACAACCTGTATAACACATCGGCAGCCAATTCCTACTACGATATCAATGGTGTTAACACCAGCTCCGTACTGGGCATTTACGCCAGCCAGCAGGGAAATGCAAATACAACCTGGGAGCAGGATATCATTACCAATGTTGGTTTTGATGCCTCCATTTTCAAAAAATTCGACATCTCTTTCGAATTATATAAGAAAGCCATTAGCGGTTTATTGTATGCACCGTTGAATGATATCACCGTTTCAGGTGGTGCATCCTCTGCCTCCATCAACGCTGGTAATATTACCAATAAAGGTATTGATGCATCGGTTACTTACCATGGCACTGCCGGAAGCGGCGGTGGTCTGAAATACGATGTGAGCCTGAACTTCACTACCTATGACAATAAGGTAACCGCTTTACCGCCCGGTATTAAATACTACGATCAGAACAGCGACGGGTCTACCCGCCTGGGTGCCTTCTCCCGCATACAGGTTGGCCAGCCGCTGGGCGAATTTTTCGGTCTGCAGGAAATAGGCCTCTTCAAAGATGCCAACGATGTATCAAAGTCTCCAACACAGGATGGTGCCGCACCGGGCCGCCTTAAATTTGCAGATGTAAATGGCGATGGCAAAGTAGACATCAACGACCGCACATTCTTTGGCAATCCCAACCCTAAGTTTACCACCGGTTTAACATTGGGCGCCAGCTATAAAAACTTTGATGCGTCTATGTTCCTTTACGCGTCAGTAGGTAACAAAGTAATTAATTACATCCGTTACTGGACAGATTTCCCCCAGGTATTTGATGGTGCGGTTAGTAAAGATGCCGTATACAATTCATGGACACCGACCAATACCGGTGCCAAAGTACCCAGGTTGGATCGGGCGGCTAATTTCAGCACCACCGGTAACTTCAATTCTTATTACCAGGAAAATGGCTCTTACCTGAGATGTAAATCGTTCAATATCGGTTATACCCTTCCGATGAAAAGCCTTAAGCGCGCCGGTATAGACCGAATCAGGATTTACCTGCAGGCCGCCAACCTGTTCACGATTACCAAATACACCGGTATCGATCCTGAATTAACAGGTGCAACCATCAGCAAGAGTACTACATTCGGGATTGATTTGGGTAACTACCCTGCCAACCAGAAACAGTATAATATTGGTGTAAATCTTTCTTTCTAACATTGAACTATTGTATATATGAAACGTAAAAACATTAAGATAATATTACCGCTCAGCATAGCTTCGCTTTTTGTTATCCTGGCTTGCAGCAAAGGCTTTTTAGACAAACCGCCGCTGGGTGCGCTTAACCCTTCAGTATTGGCCAACCAGACAGGTGTGGAAGGTCTGCTGATTGGCGCCTACCATATGGTTAGCGGCGAAGGTGGTGCATCTGGTACCAGCTGGGGCAGCGCGGCTTCCAACTGGGCCTATGGCAGTGTAGCTGCTGATGATTCTTACAAAGGCTCTATCCCTTCCGATCAATTTGCCGAGGGCCTCGGCTACCTGGCTTCCTGGAGTTACAATACCAATAATGGTTACCTGAATGATAAATGGAAAGCCATGTACGATGGCGTACAACGCGCAAACGACGTATTGCGTACGATTCCGCTGGCAAAAGACATTTCTCCCACCGATGTTACCCGGATCACCGCCGAAGCAAAATTCCTGAGAGGCCATTTTCATTTTGAAGTAAAAAGGATTTTCAAGAACATTGTCTATGCCGACGAAACAACTACCAACACCAGCAATATTGATGCATCCGGTAATTATGTAGACTACTGGCCAAAGATTGAAGCAGATTTCACTGCCGCCATCGCCGGCCTTCCCGAAACCCAGTCGCAGCCCGGCCGTGCAAATAAATCTGCTGCCAAAGCATACCTGGCGCGCTGCTATATGGAGGAACGCAAATTCGCCCTTGCAAAACCCATCCTCGACGATTTGATTGCCAACGGTAAAACCACGAAAGGTGATAAATACGCGCTGGTGAACTATGAAAGCAATTTCAATGGCCCGCAGGATAATGGCGCAGAATCTGTTTGGGCTTTCCAGGCATCTGTAAACGATGGTTCCGGCACAAATGGTAATTACGGCGATAACCTGGCTTTTCCCAACGGCTCCGGCCCCGGCGGTTGCTGCGGTTTTAACAACCCCTCCATCAACCTGGCCAATGCCTATAAAACAGATGCTACCACAGGGCTGCCCCTGCTGGATACTTATAATTCAGGAAAGGTATTAGGCGATTCAACCAACCTGTATACCGGTACCCTTGATCCCCGTATCGACCTGGTAATGGGCCGGCCCGGTATACCTTATTACGACTGGGGTATTGTTCCGAAGAACGACTGGATACGTTCACCCGCAGATGATGGTTTTTTCAGCCCCAAGAAAATGGTATATGCAAAAGCACAGGTAGGCACCATTTCTTCTACCGAAACAAGCTTTTGGGGACCTACCCAGCAATCTGCCATCAACGTTAACCTGATTCGTTATTCAGAAATTTTATTGTGGGATGCAGAATGCGAAATAGAAATTGGAACTTCCGCCAACGCTCTCAAATATGTGAACATGGTGAGAACACGTGCCGCAGACCCTAATGGCTGGGTATATAAAAACAGTACCTACAATCCTGCTACCGCTACCTATGGTGATCATACCACACCGGCAGATAATTACAAAATCGGTTTGTATCCCGCAGGCGCTTTTGATGATAAAGTATATGCGCACAAAGCCATTTTGTTTGAAGAAAGAATCGAGCTGGCAATGGAAGGCCAACGCTATTTTGCGCTTCGCCGTTTCGATGCGGGCACCGGTACCATGGCAACAACACTGAATGCCTATGCACAGACAGAGAAGACAAGGCCTTCTTTCTTTGCGCAAAACCCCACCGCTGTCTTTACCGCAAATAAGAATGAATATTTCCCCATTCCGCAACAGCAGATCGACGTTAAAAATGCCACCGGTGTTGTTTTCTTAAAACAAAATCCCGGCTATTAATGACTGATTGTTGATTTATGGAGTATTCCGAAATACAAACATATAACTGGAAAGAGGCTTGAAACGCCTCTTTCTTTTTTTTGTAACATTGCGCCATGAAGAGGATATTTAGGCTTGCCTGTATACCGTTTTTTTTGCTGCTGGCTTCCTGCGGAAAAAAAACGCTTTTTGAATCCATCCCCTCTTCCCAATCCGGTATTCATTTCAATAACCACATCGTTGAAAATGATTCCATCAATGAACTGGACATCGAAAATATTTACAACGGAGGTGGCGTAGGCATCGGTGATTTCAACAATGATGGATTGCCTGATATTTTCTTTACCGGCAACCTGGTACCCTGCAAATTGTACCTGAACAAAGGCAATTTTACTTTCCAGGATATCACCGATGAAGCACAGGTAGGCGGTGAAGGCAGGTGGTGCCGCGGCGTAGCCATTGCAGATGTAAACAACGACGGGCTGCCCGATATATATGTTTGTGCTACCTTAAAAAAAAATCCTTCAGAAAGAAAAAACCTGCTCTACATTAACCAGGGCCCCGGAAAAAATAATATCCCCCGTTTTACAGAAATGGCCGCGGCCTATGGGCTCGACGATAGCGCCCACTCTACCCAGGCTGCTTTTTTCGATTATGACAACGATGGCGACCTGGATGTATATATTGTTACCAACGAGATCCGGCGAAATGAATTCCCCGATATGTTTCACCCCGTGGTCAAAGACGGCTCCAACCCCAGCACCGGCAAGCTGTACCGGAACAACTGGAACGACTCTTTACAGCATCCCGTCTTTACAGATGTATCCAAACAGGCAGGCATACAAACAGAAGGTTACGGGCACGCCGTTACCATTGCAGATATCAACAACGACGGGTGGAAAGACATCTACGTGACCAACGATTTTATCAGCAACGACCTCCTCTGGATCAATAACCACGATGGCACGTTTACCGATCAGCTGGCCGTCTACTTCAAGCATACATCGGCCAATGCCATGGGCAATGATATTACAGATATCAATAACGATGGGCTGCCCGATGTAGTGGCGCTGGATATGAACCCCGAAGACAATTACCGGAAAAAAATGATGCTGCTGCCCAATGGCTACCAGAAATACCAGAACAGCGATCGGTATGGCTATACTTACCAGTATGTGCGCAACACCCTGCAGCTTAACCAGGGACCACGCATGGGTCAGCAGGATTCCGCCGGCGTTCCCGCCTTCAGCGATATCGGTTTTTATGCCGGCATCTCCGAAACAGACTGGAGCTGGACACCGCTGGTAACCGATTTTGACAACGATGGCTTCCGGGATATCATCATCACCAACGGGTTTCCGAAAGATATTACCGACCATGATTTTACCGGCTTCCGGCAACAGGCTTACCAGGTAGCCACCAAGCAGCAATTGCTGGCCCAGATACCGGAAGTAAAGCTGCACAATTATGCTTTTAAGAACAACGGCAACCTGCGTTTTTCAGATCTGTCAATTGACTGGGGGCTTACAACACCCAGCTTCTCTAACGGTGCCGCCTATGCTGATTTAGACAACGACGGCGACCTGGATGTCATCGTGAACAATATCAACGATGAGGCTTTCCTGTACAAAAACAATAGCCGGGAACAAAATAAAGACAGCAGCCACTACCTGCGCGTGCAATTTACAGGGGATGCTCATAATACGGCCGGCCTGGGCGCCACCGTCACCATCTATTATGACCATGGCAAAAAACAGTTTTGGGATAATACCCCTTTCCGCGGGTATCTTTCCACCATACAGGACATCGCGCATTTCGGGCTGGGCAGCGTCACTTTAGTAGACTCGGTACTGGTTGAATGGCCCAATAGAAAGATCCAGGTGCTGCAGGCGATAACAGCCGACCAGGTCTTACAGGTTAATATAAAGAACGCCCAGGAAAACCGGCCCGCAGGAAGAGAACTGCCTGTTCATACCCTGTTCAAAGAAATCACCGACAGCGTGCAGGTTCATTATATACATCCCGAAAATGATTTTGTCGATTTTAATATCCAAAAACTATTACCGCATAAGCTGTCTGATTATGGCCCGGGCATGGCCGCCGGCGATATAGATGGTAATGGGCTGGATGATATGGTGGCTGGCGGATCCGCGGGCTACAGCGCCCAGCTTTTCCTGCAACAAGCCAATCATACCTTTTTACAAGAGGCACTACAGCCAGGCAGCAAAACGGGCAATAAAAAAGAAAGCGATACCGGCGTATTATTGTTTGATGCCGACGGCGACGGTAGTCCTGATCTCTATATAGCTGCAGGCGGATATGAAAACGCTCCCAACAGCAACGCCTACAGAGATAAAATATATTTGAACGATGGAAAAGGACATTACCAATACGATTCAAGCGCACTTCCAAAAAACCTGGGCAGTAAATTCTGTGTGAGGGCCGTGGATTACGACCAGGACGGCGACCTGGATCTTTTTATTGCCGGCCGGGTTGATCCCTGGAATTATCCCCGGCCGGTATCCAGTTATATCTACCGGAACGATTCAAAAAAAGGACAGATCCATTTTACAGATGTCACCAGCCAGGTAGCAGCAGGCCTTGTCAATATTGGTCTTGTCTGCGATGCCATTTTTACAGATTTTAACAACGATGGCTGGCCCGATCTCGTGCTGGCGGGTGAATGGATGCCGGTTACTTTCTTTACAAACGACAAAGGCATTTTTAAAAATATAACTGCCGCAACCGGCACCGGCAACCAGCTGGGCTGGTGGAATACCATTGCAGCGGGCGATTTTGACAATGATGGCGACATCGATTACATAGTAGGCAACACGGGGCTGAACTCCTTTTACCGTGCCAGCGATCAATACCCCGTTTCCATTTATGCAAAAGATTTTGACAACAACGGCAGTTTCGATGCCTTTCCGGCTTTGTTCCTGCCTGCAAGCCAGGAAGATCAAACAAAAAAAGAATTCCCGGCACAGACCAGGGACGACATCGTAAAACAAATGATCGGCATGCGGGTAAAATTTCAAAATTATAAATCGTTTGCCAATGCCACCATCAGCGATTTGTTTACAAAAGAACAACTGGAGGGGGCCATTATAAAAAAAGCCAATAACCTAAGCTCCTGTTACCTGCAGAACAATGGCAACAATTCATTTACCTGGCATCCCCTGCCCTTGCAGGCCCAGCTGTCTGTATTAAATGGTATGGTAGTAGACGATTTTGATGGTGACGGCAACCTGGATGTTGTGATCAATGGAAACGATTTTGGAACAGAAGTCTCTACCGGCCGGTACGATGCACTGAACGGGCTTTTATTGAAAGGCGATGGCCAAGGCGGTTTTACGGCATTGACCATTGCTGAAAGCGGTATTTATATACCTGGCAACGGTAAATCATTGGTTGCATTAAGAAACAAACAAGGACAGTACCTGCTGGCCGCTGCGCAGAACCGCGGCCCGTTGAAAATACTTGAACTGAAAAGACCGGTCCGATCCATACCAGTATTGCCTGGAGATATAAGTGCAGAAATAAAATACAGCAATAAAAAAATCCGTAAACAGGAATTTTATTATGGCGCTTCTTTTCTGTCACAATCAGCCCGTTTTTTAAACATTGAACCCGGTATGCAGTCTGCCGTCATCACCGGTTTGGGTGGAAAAAAGCGAATCGTTCATTTTTAAACCGTTACTCCTTGATATCCCTTCAGCATTTAAATGCAAAATTTACAATGGTGTTTCTCAACCAGGCGAAAAAAAGAACCGTTTATTTCTAAACCGATACAATTCAAAATTCAAACCAGTGTTTCTTATTTGCGATGTAAATTGCCACAATGAAGTATAAAATATTGTCGGTTCACCCTGCTGCCAAAATCATTTTGCTGCCCTGCCTGCTGATACTCGCATACGCCTGCACGCACATAGACAAAAATCATTCGCACCAGCAGGTGCCCGACGCAAATATTCTTAGAGGAAAAAAACTGGCGGCCGTTTATTGCCAGTCCTGCCACCTGCTGCCGGACCCTTCATTGCTCGACAGCAAGCATTGGGAACAGGGCGTATTGCCAGGCATGGGACCGCGGCTGGGTATTTTCAACGATGGTTTTACAGAATATCCCTCCAGCCGGTACGATAGAGAACTGGATTCCGGTTATTATCCAAAAACGCCGGTAATAACGCCGCAAGAATGGCACGATATCATCGATTATTTCACATCGGTATCGCCGGACAGCTTGCCAGGCCAGCAACGAACAACAACTGTTCAGGTAGCAAAAGACCTGTTTTCAGTTGAAGCACCTTCCGGAAAAACCAGCAATGCTGCCACCTGCCTGGTAAAAATAGACAGCAGCGTTACGCCGCACAGGCTGTTAACGGCCGATGCCATTACCCGCAAGCTGTTCAGCTTCGACGATCATTTATTAATGATCGACTCTATTCAAAACAGAAGCGCCGTGGTAGATATACAGGTTCTGCAACAGGGCTTTCTTACCTGTAATATTGGCAATATGGCACCCAATAATGGCCGGCATGGAAATGCCAGTATCATAGAGCTGGATCAGAAAGGAAAAATGATACCCGACAGCAGTCATCTTTTTGATAAACTGGCGCGGCCGGTTGAATTGCTGCCCGCCGATTTTAACGGGGATGCACGAACCGATTACCTGGTATGTGAATTCGGTAACCTGCGGGGTGCTTTGTCATGGATGGAACAGCTGGCCGGCGGTGAATACAAACGCCATGTCATACGTGGTATACCTGGCGCTATCAAAGCCTACGTGCAGGATGTAAACCACGATGGCCTGCCGGATATTTGGGCATTGTTTGCACAGGGAGATGAAGGCATTTTTCTATTTGTCAATAAAGGAGGCGGCCAGTTTGAGCAGGAAGAAGTGCTGCGGTTTCAGCCTATTTTTGGGTCCTCGTATTTTGAACTGGCGGATTTTAACAAGGATGGTTTCCCTGACATACTGTATACCTGCGGAGACAACGCCGATTATTCGCCCGTACTGAAGCCCTACCATGGCGTTTATATTTTTACCAACGATGGCAGGAACCATTTTAAGCAGGCCTATTTTTTTCCGATGCATGGTTGTTTCAAAGCTGTGGCAAGGGATTTTGATGGCGATGGCGATCTTGATATCGCCAGCATTTCTTTTTTTGCCGATTATACAAGGCAGTCAGCCGAAACATTTATCTACCTGCAGAACAATGGGAATTGGTTGTTTCAGCCATGGTCGATACCCGGAACGGCAGCAGGCCGGTGGCTAACAATGGATGCGGCAGACATGGACGGCGATGGCAGGCCTGATATTGTATTGGGTAATTTTTCCATTGCACCTGCCGCCATTGCTTCAAAGCAGCACTGGAACGAGGGACCGCCTTTTATTGTATTAAAAAACAAGATTAAAAAATAGCCAACCCGTACTGGTTCCATTTAAAAAACATTTTACATGATACCTGTTTTTTCAAGAATGCCGCTTGTTGCGGGTTGCCTGTTTTTAATGGTAACTGCCTGCCAGCAAAAAGCAGCGGTGCCGGCCCTGCCACCTGATGCCGACATCCTGCACCTGAACGAAGACCTGCTTACCAAAGTGATCATTTACGATGTTTTTACGCCGCCCGTCGCCGCGCGGATCTATGTTTATTCTTCGCTGGCTTCCTATGAGGCCATCCGGTTCAGCGAGCCGGGGGCTGCTTCCATCGCAGAAAAACTACATGGTTTTGGAAAAATGCCCCAGCCGGAAAAAGGAGAAACCTATAATTATACCCTTGCAGCCACGAAAGCATTTTTCACCGTGGTCAGGAATGTAAAAGTCTTTTCTGTTGATTCACTGCAGCAATATGAGAACCGGATCTACAACGGCTACAAAGCTTCCATGAATGATACGGTATACCAGCGATCATTGTCGTTTGGCGAAGCAACCGGCAACGCCATTCTTGCAAGGGCCAAAACAGACGGTTACCTCACATCGAGGGGCAAACAGAAATACCTGGGCAGTAATGAACCCGGTAAATGGCGCCCTACCCCACCCGATTACCAGGACGGTGTGGAATGGTGCTGGAATACCATGAAGCCGCTGGTACTGGATTCTGCTGCACAATACAAACCACCCCGGCCCCCGGCTTTCAGTACCGATACCAACAGCCTTTTTTTCAGGGGCGTTAAAGAAGTCTACCAGATCAATAAAAACCTGACACCGGAACAAAAACTGATTGCCCGATATTGGGATGATAACCCTTTCGTAATTGAACACGCCGGCCATATGATGTTCGGTAACAAGAAAATTACCCCCGGCGGCCATTGGATGGGCATTGCCACCATTGCTGCCAGGCAAACAAAGGCCGGCGCAGTTACTACCGCCCGCGCCTATGCGCTTACCGCCATAGCGTTGTACGATGCCTTTATTGCCTGCTGGGATGAGAAATACCGGAGCAGTTATATCCGCCCGGTTACCGTCATCAATGAAACATTTGACCATGGCTGGATCCCCTTTTTGCAAACGCCGTCTTTTCCGGAATACACCAGCGGGCACAGCGCCATTACCCGGGCCGCCGCTACCGTGCTGACCAAATTATTCGGCGATCATTTTTCATTCCGGGATACCAGCGACCTGCAATACATTGGCCTGGAACGACATTTTGATTCGTTTGTACAGGCGGCTGACGAAGCTTCTATCAGCCGCGTTTATGGCGGCATTCATTATATGATCAGCGTTAATGAGGGCGCAAAAACAGGTAAAAAAGTAGGCGACCTGGTAGTGGAGAAAGTAATAAAATAAGGCGGATACTTTCCTGCGCCTTTGAGGGATTGTTATTCAACCCCTATCACCTGTTCAAATTTTATATCTGCCGAAGAAGGTCCCGCCATTAGTTTTATTTTGTCTTTTTCCAGTACCCACTGGTGCAGGTCTTCATCCCAATATTGCAAATCAGCTGCTTTGATCTGCAACCGTACCGTTTTCTTTTCACCCGGTTTCAGCGTAATGCGCTGAAAAGCCTTCAACTCTTTTTTCGGGCGCTCAACAGTTGAATATAAATGCCGGACATACAACTGCAATACTTCGTCGCCGGTTGTCTTTCCATCGTTCACCACATCAATACTGCAAACCAGGGCCTTGCCGGCCGATATAAGATTGCCGGTTGTTTTGAACCCCGACCAGGTAAAATGCGTATAACTGAGCCCGAATCCAAAAGGATACAGGGGCTGCCCTTTAAAATACATATAGGTTCGCCCGTTACGGATATTATAATCCATCATCGGCGGCAATTGTTCCATTGAACGGGGCCAGGTTTGTACCAGCCGGCCACCTGGATTGTAATCGCCGAAAAGCACATCGGCCAGCGCTGTTCCTTCTTCCTGGCTGTTATGTGTTAGCTGAACGATAGCAGGAATATTGTGCTGTGTCCAGGTAATGGCGTACGGAAAACTGGCAATCAATGCCACTACCGTGTGCGGATTGATCCGGTATACGGTTTTGATCAGTTCTTCCTGCTCCAGGTAAATTGATTTCCTGTCAACGGCTTCTTTCCCATCACTTGCTATCGGGCATTTTTCCCAACCCGCATTGCACCAGGTATGATTGCCCACCACCATGATCACCTGGTCGGCTTTGGTAGCCAGGTCGCGAACGCTGTCTTCATCCTGGCCGGTTGTCCATAACACGGATACGCCGCTGCCCAATTTGTTTTTGATGCCTTCTACCACTGAAACAGTATAGGGCGGCGTACCGCTGTACCAGTCCAGCAATACCTGGTTGGCATAAGGCCCGATGATGGCAATTGTTTTAATGGCCGATTTGTCCAGCGGAAGAACACCATGATCATTTTTCAGTAATACGATCGATTTGCGTGTCACTTCTTTTACGAGTTCTTTGTGTGCATTGCCCAGCCAGGGTTCTTCGCCCTCTTTGATCGCCGCATAAGGTACCATGGCCGGCGGATCAAGCAGCCCGAGTTTTATCATTACCCGGAAATCGCCCCGGATCACAGCATCGATATCGCTTTCCTTTAAAAGTCCTTCCGCCAATGCTTTTTTTATGGGATTGGTATGCCGGTCGAGAAACTGGTTGATGCCCGCTTTTACGGCAGCTGCCGCAGCCCATGCACTATCGGGGTAATACTTATGTTCCTTCCATAACAAACCCAACGCACCGCCATCTGTACAAATGATCCCATTCTGGCCCCATTCATTTACCGTGATGTTTTGTAAGACCGGGTGTACCATCATGGGTATGCCATTGTATTTATTATAAGCTGCCATATAGGCCCTGGAGCCGGCTTCAATGCCCATTTTAAAAGGCAGCGAATAATATTCACGGAACAGCCGCTCATCAAAATCGGAACTTGACCGTACGCGATCATTCTCATTGCTGTTCGCCAGAAAATGTTTCATCAGTGCGGCCGTCATCCAATAATGGCTGTCATTGCCTTGAAGTCCCTTCACATACGCCTGCACCATGCAGCCATTGAACCAGGCATCTTCCCCATAACATTCTTCGGTTCTTCCCCAGCGCGGATCCCTGCCAATATCGGCATTGGGGGCCCGCACTACCAGGGCACCGGTATTGTATTTCTCTGTCTGAAAAATATACCGGGCTTCATATGCTTCCGCTGCCGCGGCTTTGCGCACCAGGGCAGTATCCCATGTTTCTGCCAGTCCGTACGACTGGCAAAAAGTAGTAGTGGTGACCAGTTTTCGCCGGCCCCAATTGCCGGGTCCGCCCAGGGCTACCCCGTGCAATCCTTCAATATGTCCCGACCCTTTGATGCCCAGCCTGGGTACGGAGGGGTTGGTGCCCAGGCAAGCTATTTTTTCATCTGTGGTAAGCAGGGATATGATATTATCGATTCGTTTTTCTACTGCCAGGCGCGGATCCTGGAAGGGATAGGTATGATTGGTTTGTGCAATGCCCGTAACGCAGAGCAGGCATCCCACCAAAAAAAATAAAAAACAGCCTACCCGCGGGTAAAACAGCTGCAGACAAGTAAAACGAATCATCCTGATTGGCATACGATTGGTTTTATGCACATGTAAAATTAGCCGCCCACCAATTTGTAGTGTATAGGTGCCGGCGGGTGTACAATAAAAAGAGGCTCTTTTAAAAAGCTGAAAAAGGTAAGGCTGGTTGCAAAGACCGGGCTAACCCTTCTAAAGAATATTAAATATAGCAAATAAAGCCCAGCCAGGGGAATAGCCTGTATGTCACGGGTTCCTCTTTGCTTCTTTCCCTTTTTGCCGTCTTTGCTTGCACCAATGAAACAACCCGTAAATTTCGCAATGCCATGAACAAATAATCGGATAGTTTTGTACCCGGTGCTATACCGTGCTGAATGCTGTATGAAAAAAACATTTTTTTGTTTATTCTTTATGGGTGGATGCTTTTGCGCTGCCCGGGCCGCCACCGATACCCTGCTCGAAAGGTTGATCCATACCATGGAACAGGTGCCTGCCTACGATGCTGTAAAAGTGAAAAAAATTGAGCAGCTTAAGAAAACCTTGTATGCAGCCGGTAGTCACTCGCCGGCCGAGGCTTTCCGGCTGGCAGAGGCCCTGTACAATGAATACAAGGTTTTCAATTATGATTCTGCCTGGTGGTTTGCCGGCAAAATGCAGGCCCTGGCTGCCAGCGCAAACGATGCAGGGCTGATCAATGCCGGCAAAATGAATTATGCTTTTATCCTGCTTTCGGCCGGCCTTTACCGCGAGACCTATGACACATTGCAGTCGGTTAACATTGCCCAATCACCTGCACCGGAAAAAGCCACCTGGTATACTTTAATGGGCCGCTATTATTATGACCTGGCTACGTATGAAAATGATAAATACCATTCTGTTAAATACGATATCACCGGAACGAAGTATATAGACAGCGCACTGCTTTTTTATCCCGACAGCTCCTTTGAAAAAAATTATTATACGGGTCTTAAATTTTTTAAAGAAGGCAAGGCCGCCGTTTCCACTTCTTACTTTGAACAACTGATTGCCGGCAACCGCCTCACCGACCATGAATTTGCCGTAACCGCTTCCACGCTCAGCGGAGTCTACCTGCAACAGGGTGAAAAAGAAAAAGCAAAAGACCTGCTGGCCCGCGCTGCCATTGCAGATATTCATACTTCTACCAAGGAAACCGGTGCCATTTATAACCTGGCAGAATTGCTGTACCGTGAAGGTGATGTAAAATATGCTTCGCTCTGTATAGAAAACGCCCTGGCCAATGCAGAAGGATACAATGCCCGGCAGCGAAAGGCGCAGCTGAGCGGTATTCTGTCGCTGATTGAAAGTGAACGCATCAATGCCATCGATGCCCAACGCCGCCAGGCAGTGGAATATGGAATCGGCGTAACGGTTTTCCTGGCCATTTTGGGCGCACTTTTACTGGTTATCCGCCGGCAGGTGAAAAAATTACAGGCATCGCGTAAGCTGATCTCCGAGGCCAACGCGCTGCAACAACAGGTAAACCATACCCTGGAAACCGTCAACGGCAAACTGGAAGAGGCCAACAAGATAAAAGAAGAATACATCGGATATTTTTTCAAACTCGACTCCGACTATTTCAGCCGGCTGGAAAAACTGAAGAAAACCCTGGAATTAAAACTGGCAGACCGGAAAATAGAAGACATACGGTTTATTGTGAATAATATCCAGCCAAAAAAAGACAAGGAAGAACTGATGCGGAACTTCGATAAGGTATTCCTGCGCATATTTCCCAATTTTGTTACGGCCTATAATTCATTTTTTCCGGAAGAAGACCAGGCGAAACTGGCCCATGACCAGATACTGAATACAGACCTGCGGATCTTTGCCCTGATAAGAATTGGCATTACCGACAACGAGAAAATTGCAGAAATACTGGAATATTCGGTTAATACTATCTATTCTTACAAGACAAGGATAAAAAA
>CAXTMV010000055.1:0-23879 GCA_964245425.1 uncultured Flavihumibacter sp.
CACCGCGGTGGCATTGGGAATCGGAACCGGTGTATTAGAAGAAAACTGTTGTGGGGGGAAAGACTGATTTTCCATTAAGCAATTATTTTATGGTTAAGAATTTTGTAAATATAAAATACTACAATCATAATTGCGGTGGTAACCTGTAAATATTTTATGATCGTTGCGCCATAATTGAACTTATACCGGAGATGAAGCAGCGTAAATAAAAGAAGGACCAGCAGGGGAACTGCAGGCGGGTAAAATTGCCAGCTGCTGTGCAAATCTCCTTTTATCAGTGCCAGGCAGCTGCGCTGGAACCCGCAGCCCGGGCATTCCATATGCAGGTATTTCTTTGAAGGACAGGCCAGCATATTGGCTTCCAGCCAGCGGGTGAATCCATTACCGGTGAACAACAGTAGATCCATCTTGATTACAATATAGGGAAAATTTACCACCGGGTTAAAAGAGTTTCACAGGGAGTAAAACGAGGTTCACCTCTGTTCATTTCCGTGTGAAACGCTTTTATTTCGGTGTAAAAAAATGCCCTGTACATCAATACGCCCTGGCAAATAAGACCCTTTCCTTACTGGGTTTGCCGGTCAGGATGCATTTCCCGTCTTCGGGGGGATTGTTCAGGGGAATGCAACGGATGGTTGCTTTTGTCTGCTGCTTGATGGCTTCTTCGGTTTCTGCTGTACCATCCCAATGAGCTGAAATAAAACCGCCTTCGCCTTCCAGGGCCTGTTCAAAATCTGACCAGGTATCTGCTTTTATGATGTGTGCATCGCGGTAAGCCCTTGCCTTCTCAAACATGGCCTGCTGTATTTCTGCCAGCAATTGCACAATGGTACCGTTCAGTCCATCCAGGGCAATGCTTTTCTTTTCCTTTGTATCGCGGCGCGCTACTTCAGCTACATTGTTTTCCAGATCGCGGGCGCCCATGGCAATTCTTACCGGTACGCCCTTCATTTCATATTCCGCAAATTTCCAGCCGGGGCGGTTATTATCATTGTCGTCGTACTTCACCCGAACGCCTGCTTTCTTCAGCTGCGTGGTCAGTTCATGCACTTTGGCGTCAATCTGCGCTTTTTGTTCAGGTCCTTTAAAGATCGGCACGATCACTACCTGCAGGGGAGCAATTTTGGGTGGCAGTACCAGGCCTTCATCATCGCTGTGTGCCATTACCAGGGCGCCTACCAGGCGGGTGCTGACCCCCCAGCTGGTGGCCCATACATAATCCAGCTTATTCTCCTTATCCGAAAATTTTACATCGAAAGCTTTGGCAAAATTTTGCCCGAGGAAATGCGAGGTGCCGGCCTGCAGGGCTTTGCCATCCTGCATCAGCGCCTCGATACAGTAGGTATCTTCTGCGCCAGCAAATCGTTCGCTGGCTGTTTTAACACCTTTTATAACCGGCATGGCCATCCATTCTTCCGCAAAAGTTGCGTATACATCCAGCATCTGCCGGGTTTCCGCAATGGCTTCCGCGGCCGTGGCGTGGGCTGTATGTCCCTCTTGCCATAAAAATTCGGCGGTGCGTAAAAAAAGCCGGGTGCGCATTTCCCAGCGCACCACATTGGCCCACTGGTTAATCAGCAGGGGAAGGTCGCGGTAAGACTGTATCCAGTCTTTATAAGAATTCCAGATAATCGTTTCTGAAGTGGGCCGTACAATCAGCTCCTCTTCCAGTTTGGCGCTGGGGTCTACCACCACACCATTGCCATTGGGATCGTTCATAAGCCGGTAATGGGTAACCACTGCACATTCCTTGGCAAATCCTTCTACGTGGGCGGCTTCCTTGCTCAGGAAACTCTTGGGTATGAATAACGGAAAATAGGCATTCACATGCCCGGTTTCCTTAAACATTTTATCCAGCTGATCGCGCATATGTTCCCAAAGGGCAAAACCATGCGGCTTAATGACCATACAACCCCTTACAGCAGAATAGTCTGCCAGGCCGCCTTTTAAGACAAGATCATTGTACCACTCTGAATAGTTTTTAGCCCTGCTTGTAATTTCCTTCGCCATAGCTTACCGTATGATTGCTTTTATTATGTGTATCAACCCATTCCATTGCGCCGGTGTACCACCAGCCGCCAAACTAATAACTGTTAGCATTTTAACATCCCTGCTGCAACTTTTAGACAGTTTTAATTGCCTTATACTTGTTATTTGTTGTAATTTTAACGCAGCGGTTGACAAAAGTAATTTTAAAACACCAAAGAGCTTTGTATGAATAGCAGAATTTTACTACTAGCAGTGTCTATTGTAAGCCTGAGCAGTTGCTCGGCTGTATATAAAAGTGGCCAGACCCCCGATGATGTTTATTATTCACCGGCGCCCCAGCGGCAACAGGCTGATTATGTGGATGTAAAACAGCCTAAAGACGGCAGTAATTTTCAATCGTATGAACAATATACGGATGGCTTGCGCGACGACCGTTTTCTCCGCATGAGCGTAGGCAATCCTTATTATATGGATTCTTATAATTCTTATGGCGCCTTCGACTGGCGTTATAACAGTTTCTATGATGGCTTCAATTATGGTTTCAGCAGCCCCTGGAACAATTATTTTGCCTGGAATAATTTTTACAATCCTTATGCGCCCGGTTTTTCTATGGGCTATGGCGGTTTCAGTTACAGCAATTATTATTATCCCGGTATTGGCGGTGGCTACTATGGCGGTGGCGTGAAATATACGGCTGCGGCAACACCCATCAGCCGGCCCCGTACCTTTAACCTGAGCAGCTATACCAACAGCAACCGGCCTGCTGCCAGAACCTATAACACTACCAACAGTTATTACAATAATGCAAACCAGCGTTATAATAACAGCAATAGCAGCAATGCACGGAGTAATAACAGCTATTACAATACGAATAATAATGCCCGCAGCACCTATTCGCCCGGCAATTCAAATTCAGGTAATAGCAACAGTACCCCTGCACGCAGCTATACCCCTGCTCCGTCAGGCGGTGGTGGCGGCGGTTCTTCTTCCGGCGGCGGTGGTGGTGGCGTAAGCAGGCCTTCACGCGGAAACTAATTGAACACTTACTAAAAAGATAGATTTATTTCCTGTATTAACATAGTGTAAAGAGGAAGCTTTATTTGAGTATTGCACTTAAAGGTTCCTCTTTTTTATTGCCCTATCCTGTTTACATTTAATATTTACTACTGTATGAAGAATCCCCTGTTTCTTATATTTTTATTACTCATCACCTGTACCAGTTTTGCACAGGTGCCGGAGGATGCCATAAAATTTAGTTGGTTCGGGCCGAATGGCACCGCCCGTACACAGGCCATCGGCGGCGCCATTGGCGCGCTGGGTGCCGATGTAACCTCTACTTTTGTAAATCCTGCTGGACTTGCTTTTTACAAAACAAGCGATTTTATTATTTCGCCGGGTTTTTCTTTGTTGAAGAACACCGGCAATTACAGGGGCGATACAAAAACAGCCAATAAAAACTTCTTTAACCTTGGCACCAGTGGCGCTGTTTTTGGATTTAGCGTGCCCAACAGCAACTGGAATGGAAGTGCATTCAGCGTGGCGGTTTCAACCATTGCCAACTTCAACAGCCGCATCAGTTACAGCGGAAAAAACAATTTCAGTTCTTACGGAGAGCAGTTTGCGGCGGAAGCTGCTTCCAGCGGAATAGACATCAATGACATCGCCAACAGCAGCAGTATTTCTATCGGCACCCGCCTGGCCGCTTATACTTACCTGATAGATACGCTTACGATACCCGGCCAATCCGGGCCCGATGTGGTAAGCATGGCCATGTGGAACAGCCTTAAAAAAAATACCGGCTTCCTGGTTTCGCAGCAGAATAATATTGAAACCAGCGGTGGCATTACCGAAATAGCATTGGGTTTTGCCGCCACCCATACAGATCGTTTTTACCTGGGCGGTAGCCTGGGCATCCCCATCATGAGCTATACAAAGAACAGCCTATTTACAGAAACGGATCTTAGTGGCGATGCCAACAGTAATTTTGAACACTCTACCCTCACCGAAAAATATACAACAGAGGGCGTTGGCGTCAACGTAAAAATGGGCGCCATCTATAAACCGGTAGACCAGTTAAGAGTGGGATTGGCCATCCACTCTCCTACCCTTTACGGTTTAAAAGATACTTATTACGCCAATATGACTACCAATACCGAAAACTATGTGCATCCTGCCAACAGCACTATTACTGCCAGCAGCGACCAGACACTGATGCTCTCGCCCGAATACAAATACCGGCTTACCAGCCCCTGGCGTTTTATTGCCAGCGGCGCTTACGTAATACATGAAGTGGAAGATGTAAAACAGCAGCGGGGATTTATAAGTGCCGATGTTGAATACATTACCTATCGGAGCAATTCTTACCGGACCAACGATGATAACAATGACGACAACAGTTATTATGAAGGTGTTAACCAGGGCGTAAAAGCATATTACAAAAATGCTTTCAACTTCAGGGTGGGCGGAGAATTGAAATTTAATACCATTATGGCCAGGCTGGGCTTTTCATATTATGGCAACCCATACAAAGACAGCGAACTAAAGGGTAGTAAAATGTATGTAAGCGGTGGCCTGGGTTACCGCAACAAAGGATTTTTTGTTGACCTTACTTATGTATATGGCATGCAGAAGGATGTTAATTTTCCTTATCGTTTGTCTGACAAGGCCAATACCTTTGCCAATATAAAAGGCACCAGTGGAAACATTGCCATCACCGGCGGCATTAAATTCTGAAAACATGGCTGATGCCTGATTTGCCTCGTAGCGCAAAAGAAATCAAACATCACCCCATCAGCAATCAGCTACCAAAAATCAGGCATTCAAAAAGTCCCTGAACCAATATCCGGATTGTTTCACCGTTCGCAATTGTGTTTTAAAATCAACATGCACCAGCCCGAATCTTGCGTGGTAGCCTTCGCTCCATTCAAAATTATCGGTGAGTGTCCAGGCCATATAACCTTTTATTTTTACGCCGTCTTTTTTTGCGCGTAACAGGGCTTCCAGGTATAGTTGGTGGTAACGCAGCCGTTCCGGATCGGCTACCTGGCCGTTTACCAGCTTATCAGTGAAGGCTGCACCGCTTTCCGTTACAATGATTTCTTTTACGGCGCCGTATTTCCAGTATTTTTTTAGAATGGAATAGAATCCATCCGGGCTGATTTCCCAACCCATGGCGGTAGACGGCACTTTTCTCCGGGCCGCTTTTACTTCTGTTGCATTGATATAGGGTATAAAGGGGCTGTGTTTTACCACTAAAGGAAAATAATTCTGCAGCCCAATGAAATCGCAGTCAAAACGCAGCCTGTCTGTATACTTCCAGGATTTGTTAACCAGTTCAAGCTTTTCGATCAGTTTAAAATTTTCATTGGGATAACCCTTGCCCAGCAGGGGCTCAATAAAAAGGCGGTTCAGTATTATATCCATCTTCCGGGCGGCTTCTATGTCTTCGGGCTTATTGGTATAAGGTCTTACTTCCGAGCAGGAAAAGCTGGTGCCAATATAAGCGTTGCTGACCTCGCTGCGCAATACCCTGCCGCCATCTGCCTGCGCCAGCGCAGCATGGTGAACGGCCTGCAGAAACGGCTGAACGCCGGTTTTGCCCGGCGCATGCCTGCCCAGCATATAACCCAGCGAAGTAAACCCAAGCGGTTCATTGAGTACGATCCAGTTCTTTGCCTTATCGCCAAAAGCCTGTGCACACACAGTGGCATATTTAATAAACCACCTGTTCATTAAATGGCTGGCCCATCCCCCTTTTTGTTCAAGGGCTTGTGGCAGATCCCAATGGTAAAGGGTGATAAAAGGCTCGATGCCCTGCTTGAGGCATTCATCAATAACCTTGTGATAAAAGGAAAGGCCCTGCTGGTTGATCTTACCGGAGCCATCGGGTATGATGCGCGACCATGAGAGGGAGAACCGGAAACTGTTAAAACCAAGTGCTTTTACCAGCAGCAGATCATCCTTGAAACGATGGTAAAAATCGGTGGCGGTATAAGGTTTCGCATTCCCTTTTATCTTGCCCTGCCGGCGCGCAAATACATCCCAGATAGAAGGGCCGCGGCCGTCCTCATTCCAGGCGCCTTCATTTTGCGCGGCGGCCATGGCCACACCCCACAAAAAAGGATGACCAAAATCATTTGCTGACAGTGAAAAGGAACGGCTCATGCAATTTATTGTTGTAAAATTGCGCTATTAAAGTGCCAACTGTGTTAACACATCATTAAGTTTCTTCCATAAAAAAGTCCCTTCAAAATGAAAGGACCTTTTTTTTCTTTAAGATCAGCGCCTAAACCTGCCTTATCATTGGCTTTTAAAGGATGGTTGGATGGGGTTTCTCACGAGTTAGAATTTATCAATGAGATGATTACTTTGTAAGCTGTTGATATTGGAATTAAAAAATCAAACTTCTGCAATTCTTACACCAAGTTAAGCAAATAATTAATTAGTTGATTATAATCAACGGCATTAAACCATTTAATTGAAGGATCTTTTGCGAACCAGGTAAGCTGGCGTTTTGCATACTGTCGCGTGTTTTTTTTGATCAGCTCAATGGCATCCTGCAGGCCAATGCTGTCGTCCAGGCAGCCAAACAATTCCCGGTAACCCACCGTCTGCAAGGCATTGAGCTGCCGGTAACCAATAAGCGACTTCACTTCTTCTTCCAATCCGTCTTCGATCATCTGGTCGGTACGGGTATTGATCTGCTGGTACAATTGCGCTCTTGGCAGGGTTAGCCCTGTTTTGATAATATTAAAATTTCTTTTAATACCTTTTGCTGTCCGGAAGCTGAGAATCGACTGGCCGGTGGCCAGAAAGACTTCCAAAGCACGCATCATACGTTGCGGGTTTTGGGTGTCACCCTCCGCATACCAAGAGGGATCTTTCTCCTTTATTTCGTTTTGCAGCCAGGCCAGGCCATCGATGTTATACTGAACAGTTATCTGTTGCCGAAGCGGGGGCGGTATAGCAGGTATCTCATCCATGCCTTCACAAAATGCCCGGATGTATAAACCGGTGCCACCCGTTAATACGGCAATATCATTGGTCAGGAAAATTTCATTTACCGCATTCAGCGCATATTGTTCAAATACGCGTGCGTTCACCTCTTCTGTAACAGCATGTGAGTTGATAAAATAATGCTTTACCGCCGCCAGTTGCGCTGCAGATGGTTTTGCCACGCCAATATTCAGCTCTTTGTAGCATTGCCTTGAATCTGCTGAAATGATGGCCGTTTTAAAATGCGCTGCCACGGCAATCGCCATACTTGTTTTACCCACTGCTGTTGGCCCGGCAATAATAATACAGGTTTTTGTCAAGAGAACGGGTGTAAAGTGTGAGGTGGAAGGTTTAACGTAGAGGATTGCTTTTACTTCCTTGCCAATATCAATATTCAACACCCAATGTTCAATAACCGGGTAAGCGGCTATGGTTTGAATATGGAGCATTGAGCATGGCTCATTGAATGTTGTTACCGCGTCTATGAACTAAGAACTAAGACTAGGGACCAAAGACTATATCTCTTCCGCGCTTTCTTCACTGGCTTCTTCGCCAGCCATGTCTTCGCCTCCTTCTTCTTTCTCGCCTTCCTCACCAAAACCTTCCGCACCGGTCACCAGGTCGTATTTTTCTTCCATCTCGGCCAGTTTATCGCTTACCAGGCCCTTGGTGCCATATTGGGAAGGCGCAATGCCCTCTGTTCTTACTGTAGCGGGATAGTCTAACCTCGGATTTTCTTCTTTGGAGACATTGATCAATTCAAGCCAGAATATCCAGTTTTTTGCAAAATCATATTCGTATACAAATTTCTGGTTGGGATCGATGATTTCAGAACCTACCGTGGTAGCTTCCATCAGCAGGGGCTCTACCTTGTATTTTTTGTCGTATTTGGCCAGTGTAATTTCTTTTCCGCGTTGCCAGTGATCATTGCTCCTGTAAAAAGTTGCCTGGTGTTTATTATCGAACTCGTAGGCTTTTAATATGGCCTGGTGCAGGTGTAAGAAATGCTGTGAATGGCGGATGGCCACATCGCGGTAAACACTGTCGTCCTGTTCAAAATATACCCTGAATTTTAAAATAGCCATTGCTGTATTTTCAGTTTAAGATTTTCAAATGTCAATTTGCTGCGGGCATCGTAAACCTTTCAAAAGTAAAACAAATTGCTTACTTACAGCCAGCGGCCGGCACAAACTAACGGTTTGCCCTGGCGGCCATATTTATTTTACCGGTTGCAGATTCAGTTCCCCGGCTTTCTTAAGCATCAGCGCATAAGCTGCTTCATAATTATTCTGAATATGACCGTCCAGGATGGCATCGCGGATGGCATTTTTAATGTCGCCCACGGCCCTGCAGGGCTGCAGGGCAAAAATCTCCATAATCATTTCGCCGGTAATGGGCGGCTGCCAGTTACGGATCCGATCCAATTCTTCTACAGCTGCCAGGCGCTGACGCACCAGGTCAAAATTTTCCAGGTAACGTTTTACCTTAACTTTGTTTTTTGACGTGATATCTGCTTCGCAGAGGGTCATTAAAGCGTCTATGTCTTCTCCCGCGTCGAAGAGTAAACGCCGGATGGCAGAATCGGTAATGTTTTCCTTGGTTAAGCTGATGGGCCGCAAGTGCAGCTCCACCAGTTTACGTACAAAGCGCATTTTTTCATTCTGTGGAAGTTTCAACCCGGCAAATATTCTGGGTACCATCCGCGCGCCGGTTACTTCATGCCCATGAAAGGTCCAGCCATGCCCTTCTTCAAATTTTTTGGTGGCGGGCTTACCAATATCGTGCAGCAGGGCGGCCCAGCGCAACCAGATATCATCGGTTTTCCGGCATATATTGTCTATCACCTGCAGGGTATGGTAGAAGTTATCTTTATGGCCCTTGCCATCTATGTATTCGGCCCCTTCCAATGCAACCATCTGCGGAAAAATAATATGCAGTAAGCCGCTTTTGTACAACAGATCAAAGCCCACCGAAGGAGCGGCGCTCATCAGTATTTTATTCAGTTCATCGGTAATGCGTTCCTGTGTGATGATCTTTATCCGCGGTGCCTCCTGTTGTATGCCCTGCCAGGTGGTTTCTTCAATGGTAAACTGTAATTGCGACGCAAACCGGATTGCCCGCATCATGCGAAGGGGATCGTCGCTGAAAGTCTGGTCGGGTTGCAAAGGTGTGCGAATGATTTTACCAGCCAGGTCTTTAAGACCCCTGAAAGGATCAGACAGTGTTCCGTAGTTGGTTTCATTCAGGCTAATGGCCAGTGCATTGATGGTAAAATCGCGACGGTTTTGATCATCGTCGAGCGTTCCGGGCATCACTTCCGGGTTGCGGCTTTGCTGTCGGTAACTTTCTTTGCGCGCGCCCACAAATTCTATTTCTATATCAGCCAGTTTTATTTGTGCCGTTCCATAGGTTTTAAAAAAAACCACCGTGGGTACGGGGTCAAATTGTGCAGCTACCCGGTGTGCCAGGTCGATGCCGTTACCCACACAGACAATATCCGCATCTTTTGTTTTACGGCCCAGCAATTTATCGCGCACAAACCCGCCAATGATGTATGCCGGCACCTGCATGTCCGCCGCCGCCTTCGCAATCTTCCCAAATATAAATAGCTCCCGTTCGGTGCAAGGTATGTCCATGGATGCAAAAATAAGACAGAACGGCTGATCTATTATATGATGCTGCCTGATTTGCCTGGTAGGGTAAAGACATCTGGCATCATCACATCAGGCACCAGGCATCGTGTTCAAAAGCTGTTCCTCGCTTATCGTATGCGCACATTTAAAATGCCCCAGCGGGCAGGCTTTTCTTCCATGCAATCCGCAGGGGCGGCAGGGCAGGTTTTCTGTTGTTTCCACGATATGGCCGTTATCGCTGAGGGGCCCGAAGCCAAAAGAGGGCACCGTTGAACAATAGACCGCTGTTACCGGCGCATTTACCGCCGTAGCAAAATGCAGGGGTGCCGAATCATTCACATAATTCATAACGGCATCTTTCATTAATGCGGCAGACTGCAGAAAATTCAGCTGGCCGCATTGGTTAACAATCCGCTTACCGGGGCAGGCCGCGGCCATCTCATTGCCTGTTTCCCTATCAGCGGCTGCACCCAGCAGGTAAATGCTGTACTTGCCTGGCAATCGATTTATAAAATGGATCCATTTGCCGGCAGGGTATTGTTTGGTAAACCAGACAGAAGTAGGTGCAATGCAGATATAAGGATCCGATTTGTACCTGTCCACCGACTTCCAGTCATCGGCCGAAGGATACAGTTTGGGCTTGGCTGCCACCCCATCGGTAAAAAAAGCAATCAAATCATTGTTCCGATCTATTTCATGCCGGGTTTGTGCGCCGCTGCTGATGATATGTTTTACGCGCGTTGTAAAAAGGGCACTCAGCGGGTTCTTATCGAACCCAATTTTTTCCTTTGCATTTGAAAAAGCTGTCAGGATGCCGGTTGCCATAAACCGTTGCAGGTTGATTACTTTATCATAGCGGCGGCTGCGGATAACAGACAGTATCCTGCGCAAATCTTTTATCTTTCCAGCTTTTTTATCCCAGATAAGCAATTGCTGCAGGTAGGGGTGATGTTGCAACAATCCTTCATTGCCTTTTCTTAACAGGAAATCTATTTGCGCTTCCGGGAACCAGCTGTGTAATTTTTCGATGATACCCGTTGCCAGCACCACATCGCCCGTAAACGCCGTTTGTATGATCAGGAATTTTTGCAAGCCGCGAAGATACGAAGATGGCTGATGCCTGATGGGATGATGTCTGGCGTCTGTTGCGTGACGGAATAAATCAGGCATCAGTCCTCTTTATTTTCGTATCACTTCCACCTGTCCGTTGGTCCATTTTACAACAGCAGAGGGTTCTGCCGGTGCCCGGTCTTGCTGCCGGTAGTTGACGATATAATCCACGCCTTGTTTTATCCCGGACGAAATTGCCGCAAAATCTGCCGGTGTTGCCGCCCCGCTGGTATTGGCAGAAGTAGAAACAATGGGTTTGCGGAAACGTTTGATTAAATGTTTGCAGAAATCTTCTTTTACAATGCGGATGCCCGCACTGCCATCGGCCGATAAGAGGTTTTCAGCCAGCCCGATAATGCCATCGTACACCACGGTAGTGGGTTTAGCCACCGAATCCAGGTAATCAAATACCTGCAGATCGGGTGCTGCCACATACTGCAGCAGATCTCTTTCATCTGCCAGCAGCACGATCATGCTTTTGGCACCGGGTCGTTGCTTTAAGGCAAATATTTTTTCTACTGCCGCCGCATTGGTTGCATCGCAGCCAAGCCCCCAAACAGTATCGGTGGGGTATAAAATGATGCCGCCGGCCTGCAATACCTGCAGGCAGGATTCAATATCTGCTGAAAAATCGATCTTATTCATGGCCATCGGTTACAGCAAAAATACAGCTTAGCGGCAAAGGATGGATAACTGGATATGTTGGAGCTGGCTATCCGATTATCTTCCAGCACATAGGTGCATAGAAACACGGCAGCACAAGATGGTTGTATAAAGCATCGCCGTACAACCGGTTCATACAATAATGCGTACCTGTGGCGCTGTGCGGCTCTATGGTAAATCACCGCAAAGCGGGCAACTAAAATTTATAGCTCATCCCAAACGAACAATAAAAGGTATTGCTGATGGCTTCCAGCGAGGTGCGGGTAATGGTATTGGCGCCGTTTTCTGGTTTCAGCTGAACCGTTAACAACGCAGGGTTCACCGGCAACACATAGACCGGGGTAAAAACAAAAGAAAGCTTTTTATTGAGCACATAAATGACCGGCAGGCTGAACTGGTAATCGAGCATTTTGAACTGCGATGCGTTTTCAACGCCACCCGTTACATCATAGGTTACACCGGCATTTTTCTTTTTGCCGCCTACTTTGCGCTTGTTGTAATAAGACCCATAATAATTCTGGGTGCTGCCAGCCGCCAGGAAGCCGGGCGTAAATTGTAATTTATCGTTGAGCTGGTAAAAAGTATGTTCAAGCCCCAGCGACAATACATAGTCTGGTTTGGTGCCAAAATTGATCCCTGCTTCAAAGGTCGGTTTAATATAGGTGAAATCGTATCCGCCGGAGGCGAACAGGCTGCCCGTAATCTGCGATTTCACATTGGTGCTCTGGCTGTTGTAAAAGGGCTTTGCAGCTACTACTTCACCATCGAAATTGCCGATGTCAAAATCATATCCTGCTTCAATATTAAAGAGGTCGATGCGGCCGCTGCCGGATTTGGCCAGGTAAGACAGGGATGCATCGGCAAAAAAACCTGATTTATCGTAGTACCCGATCGTTGGCGTAATATAGGGGGTGGAGACAGAATCCTTCCTGCCATTGTAAATGGAATTAGACAGGTAACCCAGGCTCGCCGACAGGTATGATTTCAGGGGTTTTACGAGTGGCTTTAAAACAGTGGAATCCCCGTCCGAAACGGGTAACTGTTTTTTTAGCGCGGTATCAGCCTGGGCAAAAGCACCGGCCAGCAGCGCGCAAAACAAGATCGTAATAGGTATTCTTTTCATAGACACGAAGGTTGACAAACATGAGCAAATGGACGCGCCTCGCGCCATTCGAATATTCAAACAGGCAGGCTATTGACCGGGTTAGAACCCGGAGGTTTAACCCCGCTTCTCTTTTTTCAATAAACAACTGTTTTGCGCTGTTCCATGACCTGTACAAGGCCAGGAAACAACGCGGGTTGTGCCATCGGCCGTTTTTACCTGTGGTATGTGCAATCCAGTTTACCCAGGCAATAATGATCTTAAATTTTGAATTTGCCCTACAGCCATTTCCTTATCTTCGTAACTAAATATTTACTGTATGAATCTCCATGAATACCAGGCCAAGGAATTACTGAAAAAATACCATGTACCCGTGCAGGAAGGCATTCCGGTAGACAATGCCGGTGCGGCAGAAGAGGCCTATAAACAACTGAAAGTTACTTATGGCAACAGCTTTGCCGTGGTAAAAGCACAAATACACGCCGGTGGACGCGGCAAGGGAAAAATTGTAGGAACCGAACAGCGTGGCGTAGCCGTGGGCAAAAATGCAGAAGATGTAAAACAGATAGCTTCCAATATACTGGGCGGTACGCTGGTTACCATACAAACCGGCGAGGCTGGCAAGGTGGTGAACAAAGTATTGATTGCACAGGATGTCTATTATCCAGGCGCCAACCCCGTAAAAGAATTTTATTTATCCGTTTTACTGGACAGGGCAAAAGGACAGAACGTGATCATGTACAGCACCGAGGGCGGTATGAATATTGAAGACGTGGCGCATGATACGCCTGACAAGATTTTCAAAGAATGGGTGCACCCCGGTGGCGGCCTGCAGCCCTTTCAGGCAAGAAAGATTGCTTTTAACCTGGGCCTGAGCGGAGAAGCTTTAAAGAACTGCGTAAAATTTGTAACCAATCTTTACAGCGCCTATGTGGGCCTTGACTGCTCCATGCTGGAAATAAATCCCCTGTTTAAAACCAGTGACGAAAAGATTATTGCAGTCGACTGCAAAATGAACCTCGACGACAACGCCATGATGCGCCATCCCGAGCTGGAAGCCCTTCGCGATATCAGCGAAGAAGACCCCACCGAAGTGGAAGCCGGTAAATACAACCTCAATTTTGTAAAGCTGGACGGGAATGTAGGCTGCATGGTGAATGGCGCCGGCCTGGCCATGGCCACCATGGACATGATTAAACTGAGCGGCGGTGAACCCGCCAATTTCCTGGATGTAGGCGGTACCGCCAACGCACAAACAGTAGAAGCAGGTTTCCGCATCATTTTAAAGGATCCTAAAGTAAAAGCCATCCTCATTAATATATTCGGTGGTATTGTGCGTTGCGACCGGGTAGCCCAGGGAGTGATAGATGCCTATAAAAGCATGGGCAATATTACGGTTCCCATTATTGTGCGCCTGCAGGGCACCAATGCTACGGAAGCAAAAAAACTGATCGATGAAAGCGGACTGAAAGTAAAGTCTGCCATTGTACTCAGCGAAGCCGCCGACCTGGTGAACAAGGCAGTTGCCTGATGCCGCGGCAGCCTTCATAAACCACCCAATACATAATATCCATACCATGGCCGGTGTCTTCACCGGCCATTCTTATTAGCCGGACCAGCTAGAGGCCTGTTGGCGAGACGGGCGTTATATTTAACGATCAAAAAACCCGGCCCATGCAACTTATACGATACTTTAGCAGTATGCCGCCAACCGGAGGGCAAAAAAAATAGCTACTGAATCGATATTAACGCCAGGCTTTATGCGAAAGATATGTATCCCATTGTTTTTTTTGTTGGCTTTGACCGTTTGCCATGGCCAAAACGACACCTCGCTGATTTATAATACCCGTCAGTTAAAAAAAGGATTTTATAAAAGCTATGCCGAATACCTTCACAATGCGCCTTCGCTGACAGCCGCTTTTACCACCCGCTTATATTTTGTAAAAAGCGGTGCCGACAGCATCATTACCGGCGCCAGCTACCAATTAACCGATGGCACCACCCTGCCGCCCAGCTGGGGATTTTGTGATGGCGCAAACGTGTTCATCAATGCGCACAGCTCGCTGTTTAAAAAGCAGTATATGAGGGCACAGTATATTGGTAAACATCCTTTCTTCCTGCGCTGGCACAAGGATATGGATATATTGGGAAATCTACCCGTCGATTCAGCTACGCTGCCAGCCCGTTACGACCTGCTTTTTATCAATGCAGCCGGCAACGCAAAAAAAGCCTCCCATAAGAACCTGAAAAAATTATTTGCCGACAATCGTGAATTGCTGAAAAGATTTACCACCGAGCGGACGTTTAGCAATAAAATAAAAACGGAATATTTGGTGCGGTATAATGAAGGATTTATGAGTGAGTAAAGCCGCACCGGCGCCTGATGATCAGTATCAAAAAGATTCGCAGCAGTTTGCGAATGGACAGCATTTTTTTTGTTCCCGCGACAGGCAATACAACAGTTTACAATTATAATATCTTCCTTCAATGTCCACCAGCGCTGTCGAAGTTTCCTCGCCGATTCAGTCAAAACTCTATGGTCTCGATCACCTGCGTGCCCTGGCCATTGGCTTTGTGTTCATCTATCATTACGGTCATGTTTTTGCCTCGCCGCAATGGCTGACCAGGATCAGCAAATTCGGATGGACGGGTGTGGATCTCTTCTTTGTATTAAGCGGTTACCTGATTGCCTCGCAGTTGTTTGCTGGTATTGCCGAAGGAAAAGGCATTTCACTGAAAGATTTTTTCGTCAAACGTATTTTCCGGATCATACCGGCCTACCTGTTCATAGTGACCATTTATTTCTGTATTCCTGCTGCGCGCGAGCGCAGCACACCGGCACCGCTCTGGAAATACCTCAGCTTTACCCAGAACCTGGGCCTGGATTTGCGCGCACAGGGAACTTTCTCCCATGCCTGGTCGCTTTGTATTGAAGAACAATTCTACCTGGTATTGCCACTGCTGCTGCTGGCATTGCTTCGTTGTAAGCTATTAAAAAAGGGTGCCTGGCTGCTGGCAGCCTTGTTTGTATTTGGACTGGGCATCCGCTGGTATACCTACCATATTACAGTAGCGCCTTTTCTCGAAGAAGCAGACAGCTGGGTCCGTTGGTACAAATGGATCTATTACCCCACATACAGCCGGCTGGACGGTTTGCTGACGGGCGTGGCCATTGCGGCCCTGCTTTGTTTCCGGTCCACGCTGAAAGAACGGTTGGCGCGTTATGGCAATCTGTTCTTGATGCTCAGCCTGTTTGTGCTAACAGCTGCCTACTTTGTTTGCACGGAGGAAGAATCGCTGGCCGCTTCTGTGGTGGGGTTTCCGCTGGTCAGCATCGGTTATGGATTACTGGTACTGGGCGCCATTTGTTCCGGTAGCTTTTTATACCGGTTCAAATCAGCCGCCACAGCAAAAATAGCCGCCCTTTCCTATGCGATTTACCTGGGCCATAAAATTATTATTCACCTGCTGCAAGGGCAGGCCGATACTTTTCATATTGCAAAAGACAGCAACTGGATGCTGATCATTTGTGCAGTGGCCTGTTTCACGGCTGCCTGGCTGATAAACATCATTATTGAAAAGCCATTTTTGCGCTGGCGGCAAAAAATATTGAAGCGGCAATAGGCAGAAGGGTCTCTTTAACAGCTGGCGCCGCGCCCGCAGGATCATTTATGTATCCAATGCCCCCTACCCGGGGCTTTTACACAACAGCCCTTCGGGCCTGGCTTTGAAATGGAAAGCCGTTTGCCGGGTATTGAAACCATCGTAACTTTGTTGCATGAAACCACTGCTGGTGTTAATCATAGTCTTTGGCCTATCGTTGCTGGGTACGCGCTTTTTTGGCGGCAGCTGGAACATCCGCCTGTCCGGCACCATCGCCATGGCCGCTATGCTGCTGTTTACCAGTATCGGGCATTTTGCCTTTACCACCGGCATGGCGATGATGATGCCATCTTTCATACCGTTTAAAAAACAACTCGTATGGTTAACCGGTGCATGGGAGGTAATGGCCGCCATCGGTCTTTTATTACCCGCCTGGAGGCATAACACCTCCATTTTCCTGCTGGTATTTTTTATTTTATTGCTGCCCGCGAATATTTACGCGGCCATTAAAAAAGTAGACTATGAAAAAGGCACCTATGAAGGCAAGGGGCCTGGCTATCTCTGGTTCAGGGTTCCGCTGCAGGCCCTCTTTGTTATATGGGTTTATTTATGTGATCATGCCTGATGTATTAATGGCTGATGTCTTTTGCCTGGAAAGGGAAATCAGGCAGCAGGCATTTTTTACTGTGTAAAATGATGCAGTACGGAAAGCTTCAATCCGTTACTACCGGTTCCGGTTGACAACCCTGAAAACACGATGCTGTAAATGCCCCTGACGGCAAAAAAATAATCAGGGACGGAGGCAAGGATGATTTCCTGCCCGGTCTTCTTGAACTTTATCGTGTATCCTTCACCGTGGTATTTGATGGGCGTGGCAAAAGATTCTACCGCAGCGGCCGTGGCCGTTGCACCAATGAAGGTAAGGGCTGAATCCAGCCGCAGGCTGTCGGTGGTGCCATTAACCAGCCATACATCGGCCGTGGCCGCCGTATCCGGCGATGCATTGATAACCCGGTATTTGAGCATGGCTGTATCAGGAAGGGTAAGATCATCGGTCAGTTGCAATACCGCCAGCGAAGCCACCGCAGCACTGGTATCAAAAAAAAGAAAACTGCTGCCGTTGGTGGCGGTGGTATAGATATTTTTATCTACCAGTACAGCAGTGCCGGATTTTAAAGTAACCAGGTTGGTGCCTGCGGGCACCTGCAGGTAAGGGCTGAAACTTGTGCCGGAGCTTTGCCCCTGCGCAAGTGCGCCGGTTGTAATGGTATTGCCATTCCAGGCAGCGCCGATGGCCGGTGCAGACCAGGATGCATTGTACAATAGCACATGGGCGTTATAGCTGTTTGTTTTATTGCAGGCAACCAGCCAGGCAATCGCGATCCATATCATCAATGGGCCATACTTCATAAAGGGTACTGCTATTTATCGTAATTCATTTTAAAAGCCGTTAGATCGGGTTTTACCGGCCGTGGCCTGCCCAACTCGTATTCATAAATTGTTTTGCCCAATGCTTTCATAAATGGCAACCCCATTTTTTCATAATCATACGCATCGTCATTTAAAATACCATCTGCGTTGCAATAGATGCTTGCGCTCAGCATAAATTCTACCTGCCTGTTAAAATCAACTATATAAGCCACATCCGTCAGGAAACCATATGCATCGCCCGGCTTATTAAATATCCGTATGCCGGGTGGCAGTGCCCCTTTCTCTGCACCCAGCAGCAGGAACTTGCCATAGGCCGGCCAGTAAGCGATGGTATCGGCACCATAGGGCGGGTACATACTTTCTGTAGGTACCTGCGACATATACTGCCGCACGAACCGGTAATCTTCATCGGTAAAATTAAACCGTTGGCGGGCAGGAACAGACTGCGGAAACATAACGGCCTTTAAAATATCTGTTAAATCCTGCAGGCCGATCCTGTTTTTAGCAGAAAAATCCATGGCATGGCCCACTAATACACCATTGCTGTAATAACCATTGCCCGCAGAATCATTGCGGGTGCTGTAGATCGATTTGTTAAACTGCATGGGTTGTGTGTACAATACTTTTCCGTCGGCACCGTACAAACCGATAGGATTGGTATGCCGGTTCTGGTCGGGCGTCAGGCTGATTTGCAGGCGGTGTAATATTTCTGCATCTGCATACCCCATGGTATGCAATTTATCGTTGATGTATTCCTGGCCCATAAATTCATACAAACGGTTAAACGCATCATTGTCGCTTACCATAAATATTTTCTTTACGTACTGCGCCACGGTAGGCCGTCCGTCTTTTGTGGAAGGATCATTGTAGACAGGGGTTTGCCCGTTATAGGCCAACTCTGTAATTAAGCTGTTGTTTTTATCAACACCGGGCAGGCTGAGCTCATGCAGTTTTTGCAGGGCCAGCAGCGCCACCGGTAATTTCACCGTAGAGGCCGGGTAAAAATAGGCAGCGGAATCAATATTGAAATAATACGGCGTAAAAACAGGTTCATTATTGCTGTTGCGGTTTATCTGCGTATAAATGATCTGTAGCTTCAGCACCTTCCTGTTTTGCAGTACCTGATCAAAATACAGCGGCTTTGCCTGTAACAGGTTTTCGAGCAGGCTGTCGTTAGACGCAGCGGCCTGCTTTATCACCCGACTTGTTTGGGCAGTTGCCTCCTGTACCGGTGAATGGAATGCCGTTACAAGCAGCAGGAGCCCGTAAAATTGGCCTGCAGAGAGCTTCCGTATATTCATGTTGCAAAAATAGGCAGTCTGTCGCTACTATGCAGTAAGAAAGGCGGGCAGCCGGATTCTCCGATACATTTCGCGGTTTTATCTATTTTTCTTTTGTGCTGCTGCCTGCTGCAATAGCTTTGCTGCAATAAATATATTAGCAGGGTCTGCCAAATACTGGCCTATCGATGATACGGGTTTTCCATTATTATATGGAAGGCCTGCTATGTGTTGTTGCACAACTACTTGTTAACACGCTGCCTGAACCGGGATTTGTACATTCACGCAGGATTATGCTGAAAGGATCCATTTGTACGGCCATCATTCAAAAAAAAATTGCACATTACCCAACATTTATCATATCATGAACGTACTAAAACCGAAAGCCCTCTTGCAATAAACTGACCTGTTTAACGATATACTATATTACCACCCAGTATTGCTGCACCACCTGAACATACTTAATGACCGTTTAGCAGGCTATCCTGCCGGTAATTAATATAAAAAGAGCGCTGCCATTAACAAAAAACGCTGTATTTTCCTTTTATAAGCTGTAAGTATGAAATCTGTAAAGTCCGCTTATTGTATCGCTTTTTTTATTGCACTCACCGGAATGGTCCATGCCCAGAAAAACAACAGGGTGGTGCCTGAACAATGTGCCACCATGCAGAACCTGGCAGCACAATGGCAAACCAATCCGCAACTGAAAGAAAAATTTGATGCGGAAAGGGCCCGTTTCAGCAAAGTGGTACGAGAAGGCAGTGCAAGGCTTTCTGCCGCCAAACAAAACGGAAACCGGGCTTATATTACCATACCGGTCGTTTTCCATGTGGTTATTAACAACCAGTCTCTTATTACCGATGCAATGATACAGGCGCAACTGGATACACTCAATAAAGACTATGCCGGCCTCAACGGAGATTCCGTAAAAGTACCCGCCTGGTTTAAACCTTATTTCGGGCAATCGGGCCTGCAGTTCTGCCTGGCCAAACAAACACCCACCGGCGAACCTACTACTGGTATTGAACGCACCACCACCACCAAAGCCTCTTTTTCCAATACCGATAACGGGGTTAAGCATGCTTCTACCGGAGGGGCAGACAATTGGGATCCTTCCAGCTATTTCAATGTATGGCTCTGCCCCTTGTCTAATGGCATCCTGGGTTATGCCACTTTTCCGGCAACCGGCGCAGACAACGAGCAGGGTGTGGTAATAGAATACCGCTCCTTACCGGGCGGATCCTTCACCGCTTATAACGGCGGCAAAACGCTTACCCACGAGACCGGCCATTACTTTAATTTATACCATATCTGGGGAGATGACAACGGCGCCTGCACAGGCTCAGACGATGTAGACGATACGCCCAACCAGGCCAACTCAAGCTCTACCTGTTCGACTGGTGTGGTAACAGACGCCTGCACCCCTTCCGGCAATGGCATCATGTACGAGAACTATATGGACTACACGGCAGATGATTGCCTGGTGATGTTCACCGTGCAGCAGGTAGCGCGGATGGAAAGCGCGCTGATTACCTACCGGTCTTCCCTGCTTTCCTCGATCGGTTGCCAGTCTCCGGTATCTTATAACCTGGATGCACAATTGAAATCGCTGAACCAGCCGGGACAGCGCATTTGTACCAATCCTTTCAGCCCGGTTATCACCATCCGCAACAGGGGCGCACAAATTCTTACTTCATTAACCATCACCACCGTACTGGATAACACTACTACGGCCACCTATCCCTGGACGGGCTCGCTTGCGGTGCTGGCTACTGCCGATGTTACACTGAATCCCGTTACTACCACCCCCGGTAATCATATCCTAAAAGTGTATCTGTCGAACCCCAATAACGGCACAGATCAGAATACGGTGAACGATTCCATCTCCATCAATTTTCAATATAATAATCCCGTGGCAGCTGTCTCAGAAAGTTTTGAAGGAACGGTGTTTCCGCCAACCGGCTGGGATATTGTGAACCCAGACAATGGCATTACCTGGACAAAAGCCACCGGCATTGCCAAGACGGGCAATGCAAGTGTTATGATCGACAACCTGGATTATACTTCCATTGGCCAGCAGGATTACCTGCGCCTGCCTGATCTAAGTCTGTCAGGCGTCGATTCAGCCTTTTTCTCTTTCCAGGTGGCCGCTGCCACCACTACGGCCACTACAGTTGCCAACAATGCCTGGGATACCCTGGAAGTAGTGGCCAGCACAGATTGCGGGCAAACCTATACCAGCCTTTATAAGAAATACAGCAGTACGCTGATTACCCATACAGCACCTGTAACAACTGCTTTTATACCAACCGCCAGCGAATGGAGAAAAGACTCCATCAACATCAGTAATTATATCGGTGCAGGTAAAGTATTACTGGCGTTCCGCAATACCACGGGCTATGAGAATAATGTTTATATCGACGATGTAAATGTGCGGACGGTAACGGTTAACCCTAACCTGAAAACCAAGGGCTTCCTGGTAACACCCAGTCCCACCTCGGGGTCTGTTGTTGTTCAGTTCTACCCGCAACCCACCAATGTAAAAGGCATTGCCATCTTTAATATCGCAGGACAGAAAGTAGCGGAAACCATTCCCAACGGACAATCCAATTACTATGCTATGGACATTAGCCGGTATTCAGCAGGTATTTATATTGTGCGGGTGGTAATGGGAGATACCGTACAGGTGAGGAAGATTTTGAAATACTAGGAATAGGGCGGATGCCTGATGTGATCGCCTCAGACATCCGCCATTCTGAATGGCTCCAGTTTATCCGCCAGTTTACGATCATTGCTTAACCGGGGCACTTTATTTTGGCCGCCCAGTTTGCCAACGCTTTTCATGTATTCTATGAACCCGTTTTTACGAACGGGGGTTATCTGCAGCTGTTTTAAAATATTGCCGCTTACCAGGTCGTCGTAATAAATATTTTTCTGGCGGAGGTTATTGTCCACTTTTACTGCAAAATCATGCAGGCTGCGGGGCGCTTTTTCAAATTCTACAAACCATTCGTGAAAACTTTTGCCATTGCCCTGCTGTATCATGGGTGCCACGGTAAATTCGGTAATGCTTACGCCTTCTTCTTCGGCGGCTTTCATCAGGCTGTACTCAACCTCTTCTCCAATTACATGCTCTCCAAAAGCAGAAATAAAATGTTTGGTGCGGCCGGTTACCAGCAGGCGGTAAGGATCTGCCGATACAAACTTTATAGTATCGCCCAGGTTATAGGCCCATAAACCTGCGTTGTTGTTAATGATCATGGCATAGTTTTCACCCACGCGGACGTCTTTCAGGCTAAGCCTGGTGGGGTGCTCCTGTCCTATTTCCGCAGCCGGAACAAATTCAAAGAAGATACCGCTGTTCGTATTTAATAACAGGCCTTCGCTGTTTTGCAGATCCTGGAAAGCAAAAAAACCTTCAGAGGCCGGAAATGTTTCTATGCTGTCGATTTCTTTGCCGATACTGTTAAATAATTTTTTCTTATATGGCTCAAAATTTACGCCGCCATGTACCAGTACCGATAAATTGGGAAAGAGATCTTTGATCTCTTTGCCGGTTACCTGCAATAACCTGTCAAAATACATCTGCATCCAGGGCGGTATGCCACTGATAAGGGTCATGTCCTGGTTCAGGGTTTCTTCAACGATCTTGTCCAGCTTGGTTTCCCATTCTTCAATGCAATTGGTTTCGTAGCCGGGCAGCTGGTTGGTGCGCAGGTAACGGGGTATATGGTGGTTCACAATACCGCTGAGCCGGCCGGTGGGGATGCCCCCCACCCTTTCCAGTTCGGGCGAACCGGACAGGAATATCATCTTGCCGTCGGCAAATTTGTTGTTACCGGAAGCCGCCATATAGCACAGTAGGGCATTCCGGGCCGTATTAATGTGGTTGGGGATGGAATCGGCGGTAATGGGGATGTATTTTACCCCGCTGGTGGTACCGGAGGTTTTGGCCAGGTAAATGGGCTGTCCCCTCCATAATACATTGTGTTTCCCCTCTTTGATCTGCTCTATCCAGGGCTTGTATTGTTCATAGTCCCTGATGGGTACTGCCTGCGTAAACGCCTCATATGCTTTAACTTCGCCCAGCCGGTGTTCTGCGCCAAAAATGGTTTTGCTGCCTGTTTTCAGCAGCTCCTGCAGTATTTTTTGCTGGTCGGCCAGGGCATTCTGCATGTCTTTTTTGACCTGCCGCTGCACATAGGAAGCAAAAGGTTTGGCAAGAAATGACTTGACTTTCATAGTTATTACGTTATGCGGCAGCAAAGATAGACGGATAGTATAGTTCCCGGCCGTTAATTATACCCTGAAATAAATGAATTTTCTGTTTGCCGGTATTAAAAATAGCCTTACTTTTGCACTCCTTAAATCGGATTATTATGTTCGCAGTTGTAAAAATAGCCGGCCAGCAATTTAAAGTAGAGAACGGGCAAACCCTGTTTGTACCGCGCGTAGATGGTTCCAATGGTGATAAAGTGGAGTTCTCTGATGTATTACTGACCGATAATAACGGAACAGTTAGTACAGGTTCCACGCTTTCCGCTGTTGTAAAGGCAGAAATCCTTGGCCAGGTACAGGGCGACAAGGTTATTGCTTTTAAAATGAAAAGAAGGAAGGGTTTCCGGAAAAAAACAGGACATCGTACCAAATACACAAAAATTAAAATTGAAAGCATCGCATAATAATTGCTGAATGCCCAATACCGGCGTCTGTAATTCTTGGGTTCTGTAATCATCTTACATTTTAAAATTTTTCTCATGGCACATAAAAAAGGCGAAGGCAGCGTAAAGAATGGTCGTGATTCGCAAAGCAAAAGACTGGGTGTAAAAATTTATGGTGGTCAGCCCGCTATCTCTGGCAACATCATCGTTCGTCAGCGTGGTACGGTTTATCATCCTGGTAAAAATGTTGGTCTTGGAAAAGACTTTACGCTGTTTGCTTTAACAGATGGCCTGGTTGAATTTAGAAAAACCCGCGGCAACAAAACTTTCGTTTCTGTTAATGCTGTTGTGGCTACTGCTTAGTAATTATTTAACAAATACCAAAAAAATTTTGGTATTCTGATAGAAGTTT
>CAXTMV010000056.1:0-2736 GCA_964245425.1 uncultured Flavihumibacter sp.
TTTCTACAGTTGTTGATGTCTGTATAATGGCCTTTTCAGGATGGTCAGGCGCGGTGCCGGCAGGTTTTCGCCTCTTTGCTTTTAAATTTCAACTATATTTAATTTTTATAAAGCAGGTGATAAACCAATTCCAATTAGATGATTTTAGTTGTAGATGATAACCGGCAGAATGTATTTTCACTTTTGCAGTTGCTGGAAATGAACGGATTCTCCGCAGAAGCCGCCTATTCAGGAGAAGAAGCGTTGAAAAAGCTGCTCAAAAAAGAATACAGCCTGATCATACTGGATGTGCAGATGCCCGTTATGGATGGCTTTGAGCTGGCAGATATTTTATCGGGTTCATTAAAGACAAGGGATACGCCCATTATATTCCTATCGGCAGTTAATACAGACAAAAAATTTATTACGAGGGGATACGCCAGCGGCGCCATCGATTATATTATAAAGCCCTTTGATCCGGATATTCTGTTGTTAAAGATCAAGACCTTTGTCCGGTTGTACAACCAGACGCGCGAACTGACCAACACCCAACAAAACCTGCTGAGCGAAATAGAAGTAAGGAAAGCGGCAGAAGCGCAGAAAGACGATTTTATTGCGATGATCAGCCACGAGCTGAAAACACCTTTGACCAGCCTGAAAGGATACCTGCAGCTGATCAAAATGCAATACGACAACCTGAATAAATCAGAGGCATTGACTTTTCTTGATACTGCGAACCGGCAAACCAATAAATTAAATTCGCTGGTTAATGACTTGCTCGATATTTCTAAAATCGAAAACGGCAAGCTTAAATTCAATAACAAAAGCTTTTATTTCCCCGAATTGCTCCGCAATACCATCAACATGATGGAACAGGTGAATGAAGACAGCCAGATCATTCTGCAAGGGCAGGCAGATGTTGAGATTGAAGGTGATGAAATGCGTATTGAGCAGGTGCTGATAAATTATCTTTCCAATGCCATCAAGTATTCGCCAAAGAATAAAGATATTTTGGTGCAGGCAACAACAACAGAAGATCACTTACGGATAACCGTTACCGATCATGGTATTGGTATACCGGCCGAGATGCACCACAAAATATTTGATAAATTTTTCAGGGTAGATGCGCCGGGGCATTTCCAGGGCATGGGCATCGGACTTTATATTTGCGCGGAAATTATACAACGGCATGGCGGCACGTATGGGGTAGAGAGTACACCGGGCGCCGGCTCCTCTTTTTATTTTACCTTGCCATTGCAAAGGAAAGCTTAAATACAACCTTTATGAACGCCGGATTGGTTAAAAACCTGCGGATCGGGTATGGATTATCCGTTATACTGCTGCTGATAAGCGGCATCGCTTCTTATATCAGCATCCATAACCTGCTGGAAAGTGCGCGCTGGGTATCGCATACCCGCGAGGTATTGCAGGCAATCGACAATGAATCTTCCATCTTGAAAGATGCGGAAACCGGCCAACGGGGTTTCCTGCTAACCGGTGACCGTGCATTTTTAAAACCATATGAAGGCGCGGCGGAAAAAGCGACCCAGGGATTGCAGGTATTGAAAGACCTCACCCTCGACAATCCAACCCAGCAAATGAATATTGATTCATTCCGGATACTGATCAATACCCGCCTCCTGCTGCTACAAGACCTGATTAATAAAAAGAATATGGGTGGTACACCCACCAATATGGAATTACAGGAAGGCGGTGTTTATATGGATAGAACGAGAAGCCTGGTAACCCTGATGAGAAATGAAGAAAACAAGCTGCTGGCAGTCAGAACCAATGATCTGAACAATATTGTTGCGTATGTGCCTTTTATAATCGTATTGGCCTCCCTGTTAGGTCTGGTAATTACCATTTATTCGTATAACCGGGTGATGTCTGATTTCAATGAACGGATGGGGTTGCAGGAAGACCTGGTTCGCAAAGACCGGGAAATTTCCAACCGCATCGATATCATCCAGAAAATTGCGGGTGCCATATCCGGCGGCGATTATAAAGTGCGGGTAAACGATGAACAGAAAGATGGGCTGGGTATCTTATCCGGGTCACTGAACAGGATGGCCGAGTCGCTGGATCATTCATTCCAGTCACTGGCAGAAAAAGAATGGATGCAGACCGGTATTGCCGGTCTGAACCAGCAAATGCTGGGTGAACAGGAAACAAAGCAACTGTGCGATAACATTATTTCTTATGTAGCAGCATACACACATGGGCAGGTGGGCGGCCTGTACCTGGCCGAGCACAATACACTGCAACTGGAAGGTTTATATGCCCTGAAGAAAACGGGCGCCAACAGCCGGTTTGCCTGGGGTGAGGGCATGGTTGGCCATGCTGCCAGCCATGGCCAGCCGGTAATGACCAGCGGCATATCCGGTAAAATGGAAATCAGTTTTGCCTCGGCTGCCCTGCTGCCACAGGCTACCGTTGTATTTCCGGTTTTTCATGAAGGAAAGATAAAAACCGTACTTGAAATTGGAACGGTAACCGGTTTTGCAAACAAAACACTGGAATACCTGGCAGAAGTGGCCTCCAGCATCGGCATTGCCATAGAAAGTGCCCAGAGCCGGCAACGCATACAGGCATTGCTGGAAGAAGTACAGGCACAATCGGAGGAACTGCAGGCGCAGCATTCGGAACTGGAAAACAGCAATACCGAGCTGGAAGCACAGTCGCAAAAGCTACAGGCTTCAGAAGAGGAGCTGCGGGTGCAACAGGAAGAACTGACGGAAGCCAACCAGGAACTGG
>CAXTMV010000056.1:2746-23736 GCA_964245425.1 uncultured Flavihumibacter sp.
GAAGAAAGAAGCCGCTCGCTGGAAGAAAAAAACAGGTTGATAGCCGACCGGAATGTCGAGATTGTTAAGAAGGCAGAGGAGCTCGAGCTGAGTACAAAATACAAATCGGAATTCCTTGCCAACATGAGTCATGAATTAAGAACCCCGCTTAATTCCATTTTATTATTGTCGCGCCTATTATCCGAAAACACGGAAAAGAACCTGAGTGGCGACCAGGTAGAATCTGCACAGGTAATACAAAGTTCCGGCCGGGGTTTGCTGATGCTGATAGACGAGATACTGGATCTTTCCAAGATTGAATCCGGAAAAATGGAACTGGCGTTTGCTGCAGTCAGTATTGAGCAGGTAGCCATACACATGCGGCAATTGTTTGCGCCATTGGCGAAGGAAAAAAAGATCGACTTCCTTATTAAAACAGATCCGGCGTTGCCGGCTGTTATAGAAAGTGATGAACAACGCCTGGAGCAGGTGCTGAAAAACCTGTTATCCAATGCACTGAAGTTTACAGAAAAGGGCGCCGTTACCTTTGGCGTGAGGCCTGGAGCCGCAGGTGCCCATATCGAATTCTTTGTAAAAGATACCGGCATTGGCATTGCAGCAGATAAACAACAATTGATATTTGAAGCCTTTCAGCAGGCAGATGGTACCACCCGCAGAAGGTTTGGAGGCACCGGCCTGGGATTATCTATCAGCAGGGAATTGGCCAAACTGCTGGGCGGAAGCATCCGCGTAAACAGTATGGTAAACCAGGGTAGTGAATTTGTTTTGTCGCTGCCACTGCAGTATGGCCAGGCAGCGCCGACCATGGCAGCAGCTGTTGCCATGGTAAGCGCCCCCGCTGAAAGAATACCCGAAAGAACATTGCTGGCAGACAGTTTTCCAGAAGATATACCGGACGACAGGGAGCAGATCATGCCGGGCGACAAAGTAATTTTGATAGTGGAAGACGATACCCATTTTGCAAAGTTGTTGCTGGCACATGCAAAAGCAGTTGGTTATAAGGGTGTGCTGGTGGTACGGGGCGATAAGGTACTGGAGACGGCACTGCGCTACCAGCCCGCGGCCATCCTGCTTGATATCGTGCTGCCCGCAAAAAACGGGTGGGAAGTACTGGAAGAACTTAAATCGAACAGCCGGCTGCGGCACATACCGGTGCACATGATGTCTTCTATGGAAGCCAAAAAAGAAAGCCTGCACCGCGGCGCCGTTGATTTTATCAATAAGCCTGTTGCCACCGAACAAATGCAACAGGTATTTGCGCGGCTGGAACAGGTCATTAACCGGGCGCCCGGTAAAGTATTGATTATTGAAGAGAATCCCCAGCATGCAAAAGCCCTGGCCTACTTCCTGGAGCAGTATAAGATCAGGCAGGAAGTAAGAAGTTCAGTGGCAGACGGCATTACAGCCCTGCGGCAGGAAGATATACAATGCGTGATACTGGATATGGGAATACCCGACCGCAATGCGTATGAAACAATGGAGCAGATAAAAAACAATGAAGGACTGGAAAACCTGCCGATAATTATTTTTACCGGTAAGAGTTTATCAAAGGCAGAAGAAGCAAGGATAAGACAATATGCAGATTCAATCGTGGTAAAAACGGCGCATTCTTACCAGCGCATTCTGGATGAAGTAGGGCTGTTCCTGCACCTGGTAGATAATGGCGCGCAGAAAAATATGGAGGCGGGGTATACGGCACTGGAAAAAATGGGTGCTGTTGATCAGGTATTAAAAGACAAAACAGTGCTGGTGGCCGACGATGACGTAAGAAATATTTTTTCGCTGACCCGTGTACTGGAAAAGCACAAAATGAAAATTGTATCTGCCACAGACGGGCTGGAGGCCTTGCAGGTGCTGAAAGATACCCGGCATAAAATTGACATTGTACTCATGGATATTATGATGCCCGGGCTGGATGGGTATGAAGCCATCCGGCAGATCCGGCTGCAACCCGCCTTTAAAAAATTGCCCATCCTGGCCATTACCTCCCACGCCATGCTGGGTGAAAGGGAAAAATGCATACGCGCAGGCGCTTCTGATTATATTTCAAAACCAGTTGACCTGGACCAGCTGACCTCTTTATTACGGGTATGGTTATACGATAAGAATATTTAATGGTGATTGAATATGAGCAACGGAAAAAAGATTTTACTGATAGACGATGATGCCAGAAACATTTTTGCATTGAAATTAACGCTGGCCGCCAGGGGATATGCCTGCTTCTGCGCACAGGAAGCAAAAGAAGGAATAGAAATTGCGAGGAAAGAAGCGACGGGGATTGCGCTGGTGCTGATGGATATGATGATGCCGGGCATGGATGGTTACGAAGCCATGGCCGACATGAAAGCAAACCTGCAGACAGCGCAGCTACCGGTGGTAGCGGTTACCGCGCAGGCCATGGCCGGCGACCGCGAGAAGTGCCTGGCAGGCGGAGCTGTTGCCTACCTAGCAAAACCCATAGATGTAGACCAGTTAATGGAATTGATAGATAAACATGCTAAATAAAACGAGTCATTGACGCCGTCTATTAACGATGAAGAAATCACCCAGCTGTTATCCCTGTTGTTTGAACAATATGGGTATGATTTTTTGGGGTATTCGCGCGCATCTGTCAGAAGAAGGATATTGCGCCTGATGTCTGTAGATAAGATGACCGGCATGCAGTCCCTGGCACAACGAATTGCATTTGAGCCGGAGTATGCGCGCCGGTTCATAGAAGAAATAACGGTGAATGTTACGGAGATGTTCCGGGATGCTTCGTTTTACCGATGCCTGCGCAACATTGTACTGCCGGTATTGAATACGTATCCGCTGATCCGTATCTGGCATGCGGGTTGTTCTACCGGTGAAGAAGTGTATTCAATGGCCATCCTGTTGCAGGAAGAAAACCTATACCATAAAAGTCTTTTATATGCCACGGATATCAACCCTGCGGTGATAGAAAAAGCCCGGAAAGCCGTTTTTTCGCTGGGTCATATGAAGACTTATTCCGGTAATTATATAAAGGCCGGGGGTACAGCAGACTTTTCAAAATACTACACAGCCAATTATGGGCATGCAAAATTTAATGAATCGCTGTCGGAGAAAATTATTTTTGCTACACACAACCTGGTAGCTGATAAATCATTCAACGAATTCCAGCTCATTGTGTGCCGCAATGTGATGATATATTTTGACCAGGACCTGCAGCAAACCGTCTTGCAGCTTTTCAACGACAGCCTGGAGCAATTGGGGTTTCTTGCGCTGGGGGCCAAAGAAACCCTTCGCTTTTCGTCTGTTGCCGCGCAATTCCGGCAGGTTGATAAAGAAAGAATATGGAGAAAAATGTAGGCAATGCCGCAGAAAAATTATTGCTGATCGGGGGATCCGCCGGCAGCCTGGAAGTAATACTGGCGGTGTTGCCTCAACTGGTTCCGAACCCCTTATTGGCCATGGTCATTATTCTTCACCGGAAGGGCGGCGATGACCATGCAGTGCTGACCGCACTCATAAACGACCGGACCCGCATACTGGTCAAAGAGGCAGAAGAAAAAGACCTGATCAGGGGTGGTTGCATCTACCTGGCACCGGGCGATTATCACCTGCTGATAGAAAAGAATAAGACCCTGTCGCTCGATTTTTCTGAAAAAATACATTTCAGCAGGCCTGCCATCGATGTCAGTTTCCAGACAGGCGCTGAAGCATATGGTGCCGCCGTAGCTGGCATATTGCTGTCGGGAGCCAATAAAGATGGTACGGAAGGCCTGCGGGCCATCAATCAAGCGGGCGGTATTTCCGTAGTGCAGGCGCCGGCCTCTTCTGTAGTTGATTTTATGCCCGCCTATGCGGTCAAACATGCTTCCCCCCAAAAAATATTAACGGCCGAAGAGATGGTACTATTTATCAATAGCCTTTGATGAAGTAGTATACCTGCCTGTCAATAAGAAATAAGAAGTTGTGGGTGTTTAACTGGCGGGTGCTGTATTCGCTGCAGCGCATCCGCACAATCCTGAAGGAATTAAAGTGGTTGACAAAGTTCTGTTTATACCCGCAAAAAGATATTTTTCCTATACATCAGGTACAGGAAAGCCCATTTAACCAGCACATAAGAAAAGGCCATGGCCACGGCACCAAAAGGATTGCCCACCAATTGCCCCAGCCATTTAAAGAAAGCCTCATTGGTAAAATTCCAGTTAATGAAATGGCCCGACATATAAATCAGGATAGAGTTCATGCCAATGACTTTAAAAAAGAAGGCCCATTTTTTATATCCCCGTACATCAATGATATAATAAAAAACGGCCAGCAGCATCAGGCTGTAACCACCTGTATTCATTACAAAAGAACTGGTCCACAAATTTTTATTGATGGGGAAAGACAGGTTCCATACATGTGCCAGTAGTATAAAAGCAAAACCGGTTGCCAGTAACCAGCCGGCTTTTTTGGCTGCGGGCAGCTTTCCCATCTTTAGGAAATCGCCGGCCAGTATACCTAATAAGCCGGTGGCAATAGCGGGCAGCGTTGAAACAATGCCTTCGGGGTCATGAATGCCCAGGTACAATTTGCCGGGTACAATATGCCGGTCTATATAAGAAGCAACATTACCCTCCATGCTAAGGTCGCCCATCGGGAAACCCGGTGCAGATGTAAAAGCCAGTAATGCCCAGTAACCCAGCAGCAGGCCCACAAACCAGGCAACCTGTGCGCGGATGCCCGCATACAGGTAAATAATATTGGCGAAGATATAAGCAAGGCCGATACGGCCCAGTACACTGGCAAAGCGGATATCTGCAAACGGTTTTAGCTGCAGGCCGTTATTGGCCACAATGCCCAGCAGCACTAATAGCAGGCCCCGCCTTATAACGCGGAGCAATACCTGCTTTTTCGTTTTTCCTTTTTCAAGCTCGCGGCCGGTAGAATAGGGAGTAGCCACGCCGGCAATAAAAAGAAAAAGCGGGAATATCAGGTCGTAGAAATGAAACCCATTCCAGGCCGGGTGGGTAAACTCTTCCGACAAGCTGCCCCAGAAAGAAGAACCAGTAGCCCTGAAAAGCGAATGAAAAATCTCTTCAGCGCCCATGATCCAGAACATATCGAAACCACGCAATGCATCCAGCGAATAAAGTCTTTGAACCGCGCCTGTGTTTATTTTTTCCATGGTATACAGTTCTTGTTCGGCCATTTGTAGTTTTTTACCAGTAATAGCGCCAAAACTACGAAGTACCGGCGCCATCGCACTAAGAACTTTTATTTATCTTTAAAGGCGCGAATTGCCCATGCTAATACAACCGTTATGCGTATATCATTATTGCTGCCATTTGCTCTCCTGCTGCTGCCGTCTTTCCTGTTTGCTTCCGGTAATAGATATACCAAAGACATGGATCCCAGGCTGAAAGTACTGAAACAACAGGTATTGAAAGATATTTTAGCTGCTTCGGCCAATGAAAAAGAAGCCATTGAACTGATGGCCGACATGAAAGAAAACGGTTCCTGGCCAGACATCGATTATGCAGACAAGACCAGGGGTGGCTGGCCGGTCAATGATCACCTGGTCCGTTTAAACAATATGGCCCTGGTGTACCGGCATACCGGCGGCAAATTATCCGGCAGCGAAGCGTTGGAAAAAAAGATACTCGCCGGGCTCAATTTCTGGCTTAGCAATGATTTTATATGCCCTAACTGGTGGTACCCGCAGATCGGCGTTCCGAAAGTGCTGGCACCGGTGATGCTTTTGCTGGAAGATAAACTGACAACTGCGCAGATGGATGCCGGCATTAAGATACTAGACAGGGCAAAGATTGGGATGACCGGGCAAAATAAAGTGTGGCTGTCTGGTAATGTGATCTACAGGAGCCTACTGAATGGTGATGTAATGGCAGTAGAAGCCGCCGTAAAAGCCATCCAGGAAGAAATTGTGGTATCCGAGGGCGAAGGCATACAACCGGATTATTCTTTTCACCAGCACGGCACCCAGCAGCAGTTTGGCAATTATGGATCTGCCTACGCGGGCGATATGCTGAAATGGGCAGGCATATTTGAGAATACCGCCTTTCGCTTCGACGCTGAAAAAATTGCGATATTAAGAAATTATTTGTTGCAGGGGATGCGCTGGATAATCTGGAAACATAAAATGGACATCAGCGCCTGTGGCAGGCAATTGTTTCCCAATGCCCAGTCGGAAAAGGCCCTCAGCATTCAGCACATACTGGCCAAAATGCCATTGGTGGATGCAGGCTATAAAGATCAGTACCTGTCTGCCCTGAACGATTTTAATGGCGACAACCATTTCTGGAAGTCCGATATGACGGTACACCGCCGGGATGATTTTTATGCATCTGTAAAAATGAGTTCCAACAGGGTGGGTGGCGCTGAAAGCTGTAATGATGAAAATATGCAGGGATATCACCTGGGCGATGGGGCTACTTATTTTTACCAGTCGAACAACGAATACACAGATATCTTTCCCTACTGGGACTGGAAGATGATTCCCGGCACGACAGCCTTTCATACAGATGAACCACTGCCCGTTTTGCCTTGCAGCGGCTATAATATAGCCACTGATTTTGCGGGGGGCGTTTCCGATGGGATGAACGGGATAGCCACGCTTGCGTACCAGCGCGACAGCCTCTATGCGCAAAAAACCTGGTTCTTCTTCGATGATGCCATTATTTGCCTGGGCGCCGGTATACACACCGACGAGAAAAAAGAAATACGAACCACGGTTAACCAGAGTTTCCTGAACAGCGCTGTATGGGTAAAACAACTGGCTGCCCCGCAGCAAATAGAAGCAGGCCAGCACAGCCTTGCCAATGTAAGCTGGGTATTGCAGGATAACTGGGGATATTATTTTCCCGGTAAAGCCCGTGTTGAATTTACCAACCGCGAGCAGGAAGGCAACTGGCATGGAGTGGTAAAACGAATGCCACCGGCTACAGTGACCGCCGGCATATTTACTTTATGGATCAACCACCCTGCGCAGGCCAAACAAAATCAGTATGCCTATTGTGTTTTTCCGGCAGCGACAGCAGATAATATAGGATCGCGCGGAGCGGCTTTTACGGTCGTTAGCAACACATCAAAATTGCAGCTGGTAGAAAACACGCAGAAGCAACTGGCGGGCATCGTGTTTGTACAGCCCGGACAAGCCAGCACAAAAACATTTCAAACCGTCAGCGCCAGTATACCCTGCGTATTGATGATGGTAAAAAAATATGCAGCAGAAGAATTATCCGTTGTAGACCCTACCCACCATGAAAGCAGCATACAGATTACCCTGCAGGGAAATAAGAAATGTACAACAGCGGCAGCCGTTTACAACAAAGCAACCGGTAAAACAATCATTACCGTTCCGCTGCCGCAGGGACCCGAAGCTGGTAAAACGGTCAGGCTGATAGTAGAGTAGTAGGTAATTTATTTTAGCAATGCGTATCCTTGCACATGCATTATTTGGCAAAGATTATCCAGGTGAATCTGATATTGTCCATGTAAGCCGGAGTGAAATCAATAAAAAAGACCACATGGAGCGTGGCCTTTTTATATTTATAGCTGTTGGCTATTATAGCTTTAGTGCTTTGCTTCCTGTTCTGCCGCTTTGCGGTTGATCAATTCTCCCAATACCTGCAATTGCTCGCGGTTTACCCAGTCGGGTCCGCCGGATGTAGAAACAACTACCCATTCAGAGGGAATGTTTTGCCTGGTGGCTTCGTCTGAACTGGCGATGGTTTTAGAAAAGTCTTCCTGGTTTTTTATGGTTAGCCAGCGGTTGCCTGGAAAAATAAGGCGGAAATGTTCGTCTTGCTCTACCGCTATACTTTCGTTGTGGTACGAAATGCTGAATTTTTTCATGTGTGAAATTTAATGAACTAAATGTTATTACGTGTAAGATTAAATAACTGTGCCAAAACGGGAGACGTAAGTCTTGAGACATAAGTCTTTCCACCGGCCATGCGCCCGCTGCTCCGTGTAAAACTCCTTTTCGCTGTGTTGAAAAAAGGCCGGTATAAATCGGTATTATTGTAAGCAATTCTATAAAAATTGCTTCTTATGAAATTAGCAGGTACCTTACTAATGCTGGGTCTTTCATTGTTGGCAGCCGCACAAACGGCGCAAAGAAAGGCCGGCAGCCCGATAGACCACCTGCCGCCCAATATACGGGTGCTCACAACTTTTGGTGAGCGGGCCGACTTTTCTCCGGATAATAAACAGGTCGCTTTTATGACCAAGAGTTTTGGCGATGCCATGGTGGTTGATCTGCAGACAGGAAAGATTCGCTGTCTGACCTGCCGGGTACCGGCAGCGGCTTTTTTAAGGGTGATGCATTTGGCGGGCGGTGATTACATATTGATCGGTCCTGAAAAATTTACTGATATCCGCACCAGTCGGGAGCGGGACAACGAGCTGTGGTTCTTATCTAAAGAACCGGGGTCAAAGCCGGTGCGTTTTGGCGAAAAGATGAGTGAAGGAATGGCAATCGCCAAAAAAACAATGAAGATAGCTTACTCGCAGGTGCATGCACAGTCGCCTGATCTGAAAGAAGGTGCTTCGCGGCTGATTATTGCTGATGTGGATCTGAGCAATGGTATTCCTTCTATTGTAAACAAAAGAATTGTGTACGAAAGCGCAGACAACAGCTGCACAATAGAAGCGCAGGATTTTTTTGACAATGATACAAAAATGACTTTTACCTGTTACGAAGCCGGGGGGATGGCTTCGGTAATGACCCTTGACCTGGGTACAAAACAAGTGATCAATCAATCGCAGCAGCCGGGTTCTTACAATGAATGCGAGGGTATTTTTCCGGGCGGCAAATATACATGTGTGGAAGCCGACCGCCAGTGTGAAACACTGGGCGGGCGACGCGGCGGGCAACATAGACATCTGGAAACTTGCGCTGAATGGTAGCGGAAAAGACTTTATACGACTGACCCATTTTAATGATTATGAAGGTGGCAAAGCGTCCAACCCGGTTGTATCAACAGACGGAAAGTACATGGCCTTTCAGTTTGCCAATACCAATGATCCGGCAGGGGTAGGATACGGACTCTTGTTATATTCGTTCTAAAAATAAGAGCGTAAAGGAATTATTATGCAATGGACCCAGACATTTAACCCGCTTAAAAATATTGGGCTTTCTGCGCTGGTAGCCGCCATTCCTGTTTTTTTTATTTTCTGGGCACTGATGATAAAAAAGATGCAGGGATACAAAGCCAGCCTGCTGATGGTGTTGCTGGCATTGTTAACAGCGGTTATTTTATACCGGATGCCGGTACAACTTGCGTTGCTATCGGCTGCAGATGGTGCTTTATACGGTATTTTCACCATCAGCTGGATCATTGTAGGAGCCTTGTTCCTGTATAATGTAACGGTTATCAGCGGCCAGTTTGATATTATTAAAAATTTCATGGCTTCCATTACCAACGACCGCCGACTGCAGGCCCTGGTGATTGCTTTTTCTTTTGGTTCTTTCCTAGAAGGGGCCGCCGGTTTTGGTTCACCGGTTGCTATTACAACGGCCATGTTGGTGGGACTAGGCTTCAGGCCTTTATATGCTGCCGGTCTTTGTTTGATTGCGAACACGGCGCCGGTGGCTTTTGGGTCGATTGGTATACCGGTTACGGTGGCGGCGCAGGTATCGGGCCTGCCGGAGATGGCCGTTTCGCAGATGATAGGAAGAACCCTTCCGTTGTTATCTGCGCTGATTCCGTTTTACCTGGTTTTTATTATGTGCGGTTTCCGAAGAACCCTGGAAGTGATGCCGGCCATCCTGGTAGCAGGTATTTCTTTTGCGCTTGTTCAGTTTATTACTTCTAATTATATCAGTCCGATGCTGCCCGATGTAATCTCGGGCCTGGTATCCATCACCAGTTTACTGGTCTTACTGAAATACTGGAAGCCGAAAACCACCTGGCGGTTTAAGGAAGAGCCGCCCCAGCCGGCGGATACAAAGCTACGTTATCCTGTTGCGCAGGTCATCAGGGCCTGGTCGCCCTATATGATTATGACACTGATGGTGGTAGGCTGGGGGCTGCAACCGGTAAAAGACTACCTGAATAAGATAGGGCAAATAAAATTCTATATGCCGGGCTTGCAAAATGCCATTCTGCAGCCCGCTGGCACCCTCCTGATCATTAAGCCATTTACCTTTAGTTACCTGTCTAACGCGGGGAGTGCCATTTTGCTGGCAGCCTTGATTTGTGTGCCATTGACAGGCATCAGCCGAAAAAAACTGGTAAGGGTTATTGCGGTAACGGCAACGCAATTGAAATTCCCGGTTATCACCATTGCGTCGGTAGTGGCTTTCGCCTTTGTGGTCAACAATTCAGGCATGTCTGTAACCATTGCACTGGCGTTGGCAGGCACGGGTGTATTGTTCCCGTTTTTTTCTCCGGTGCTTGGCTGGCTGGGTGTATTTATCACCGGTTCTGATACTTCATCGAACGCGCTGTTTTGCAAGTTACAACTGAATTCGGCCCATACCATTGGCATTGACCCGGTCATTACGGTTGCTGCCAATGCATCGGGCGGCGTGGCCGCTAAAATGATCTCCCCGCAATCCATAGCGGTAGGGGTTGCTTCTGCCGGATTGGTCGGAAAAGAATCCAACCTTTTTATGTTTACTGTTAAACACAGCTTTATTATGCTGCTGCTAATCTGTGTGTTTACTATTTTGCAGGCATATGTATTTACGTGGATGGTCCCTTCCTACACAATTATGGAGGGTACGGTGCCGGTGGCGGCTTCCAATCTTGTGGCGGGACATCATTATTTACTCGGGTTGGGCGCCATTATACTCGTAATTATGGTGCTGGTATATGGATTAAACAGAAAAAGTTCATTCGTTCTTTAGTTTGTTATCGCCGGAGCAGGGTCAAAAAAAAATAGCAACGGCAGGCCCAAAGGGCTGTTGTCTGTTAGCCGGGGCTGAAGGCCACGGTTGCACGCCCGGGTAGCGCATCCAAACACCATTCAATAAAAAATGATAAACATATATGAACATAGTTGTAACAGACGGATATGCATTGAACCCCGGCGACCTGGATTGGGCACCCATTCAAGCCCTGGGTAACCTGCAGGTGTACGACAGAACACCTGAACCGCTGATCGCCGAAAGATGTGCGCAGGCAGACATCATACTCACCAATAAAACGCCTTTCAGTAAAGCAACCTTGCAGGCCCTGCCAACACTAAAACTGATAAGTGTGCTGGCAACGGGTTATAATATTGTTGATACGCTGGCCGCAAAGGAGCAGGGTATCAGCGTTTGTAATGTGCCGGGCTATGGTACGGCATCAGTGGCGCAGCATGTATTTGCATTATTGCTCGAGCTGACCAATGCTGTTGGAAAAAATGCGGCTACCGTGGCTGCCGGCAAATGGCAGCAATCAGTAGACTATTGCTACACCGTATCGCCCATAACCGAGCTGGCCGGTAAAACCTTCGGGATAGTCGGTTTCGGTAATATAGGACAGCAGGCAGCCGTAATAGCGGCCGCTTTTGGCATGCACGTACTGTATTATAATCCAAGGAAAAAAGACAGCCAGCTGGGTTTGCTAACGGATATGGATACCCTTTTTTCTGACAGCGATGTAATTTCCCTGCATTGCCCGTTAACACCCGACAATACGGGTTTCCTGGATGCAGCCCTGCTGAAGAAGATGAAGCCTACCGCCATATTGATCAATACGTCTAGGGGGCAGCTCATCAACGAAGCCGACCTGGCCAGGGCGCTGAACAAGGGTATTATCAGTGCAGCAGCGCTGGATGTATTGTCGAAAGAACCACCCGATGACAGCCATCCCCTGCTGACCGCTGCCAACTGCCTGATTACCCCGCACACTGCCTGGATAAGTAAGGAAGCCAGGGCGCGGATCATAGTGGCCACAGAAAAAAACATTCTTGCTTTTCTGCAGGGTAAACCGGTAAACCTTGTCAATTAATTTTATTGTTAGATCAGCACCAACCTATTTTCATGCGCATACTCATTGCTCCCAATGCATTTAAAAACAGCCTCGGTGCGCCTGCAGTAGCCGCGGCGATACAGGAAGGGTTTTTAAAAAGCAGGCTGTCCTGTAGTTGCGAATGTTTTCCGATTGGCGATGGGGGGGATGGCACCGCGGCACTGATCATAGAAAAACTGGGTGGAACCATGCTGCCGGTAACTGCATCTGATCCGCTGGGCCGGCCTGTCAGCACTGCATTTGGACTGATCGACAACGGCCATACGGCCGTTATTGAAATGGCCGACGCTTCCGGCCTGCGGCTGTTGCAGCCCGATGAACTGAACCCGTTGCTGGCTTCTTCAGGCGGCACAGGTGAAATGATAAAAGCAGCCCTCGACAGCGGCGTCCATAAAATAATTATTGGCATGGGTGGTTCTGCAACGGTAGACGGCGGTTGCGGCATATTGAAAGCAGTCGGCATGCGGTTCCTGGATGCGGCGGGAAAAAACATGGATGCCCTGCCGGCCAACCTAACGGCGCTCGCTGCCATCGACAGCAGCGGGCTCGACAGGCGATTGAAGAAAGTTGAAACCGTGGTGCTTTGCGACGTAACAAATGTATTGCTGGGCACCGAAGGCGCTGCCACCGTTTTTGGACCACAAAAAGGCGCAACGCCGCAAGCCCTGCTACAACTGGAAGCTGGCCTGGCTGTTCTGGCGTCTGTTGCGCAGGATATAACGGGTAAGAACATGGGCAATCTGCTGCGCGGCGGTACCGCCGGTGGGGCAGCGGCCGGCTTACACGTACTGGCCAATGCCGCATTGGTAAATGGGATCGATTATTTTCTACAGCTGACTGACTTCGATACGGCCCTGCAAAATTGTGACGTATTGGTAACGGGCGAAGGCTGTATTGATGAACAAACACTGGGCGGTAAAGGCCCTTACGGCGTGGCTCTTCGTGCAAAACAAAAAAATATTCCGGTTATTGGCATGGCGGGTAAAATTGAGTTGAAAAGCAACAGCCTGCTCCGGCATTTTTTTGATGCATTGCTCCAAATCAGCGAGGATGGCATGAACCCGGAAACTGCCCGGCGGCTAACAGGCGATAACCTGTTGCACACCGCAACAGAGGCAGGTAACCTGCTGGCGGAGGGAAAATTATTTTAAAAAGAAGTTTGGTAGTTCTTTACACTTTCAAAGTTCTTAGTTCGGTAGTTCGTGGGGTATGCCGCAAGTGTTGGCAATAGAACCACGAACTACCGAGCTATCGAACTTGAATTCGTTTAAAACGAATACCGCAATCCAAACTGTACGGAATAATAATTGGCTGTTTTAGACCGGGTGCCGGCATTGGTATTTACACTGTACGTATACGATTTGCTGGCCTGGTCGAAGCCCGTAACATTGTACAGGTTGGTATTAATGATCTGGTTGTAACCACCCCATTTATAATTCAGCAGGTTCAATACGTTGAAAATATCGGAACGCAAAGTGAGCTTATGTGTTTTATAAATGCGGATGTCTTTCGCTACGCTCAGGTTCCATTGGGTGCGCCAGGGCATCAGTCCACCATTATACGGCGCAAATTTTCCAAAATTATCCTGCAGGTATTTTTTGAACTCGGGGCTGGTCTTATCCAGTAACTGCAGCATGCCCGTTTTTATGGCCGCAGGCGTAGAAGCGCTGTTCGGGTCATAAATATACGCCAGGTCGGTGCCGTCGTTGGCTTCGCCGATGATGTCTTTATTAATATAGGCGCTGAACCGGGCGCTCTGGAATGCCTGGAACGAAGAGCTGATGCTAAAACCATAGAAGGTAGGGCTGAGGAACAACGCAATTATTTTATTGCGCTGGTCGCCATCGCTGTACCAGTTCCGGCCGTATGATTTATAATCTGAATAAGAAGACGCCACGCTGAAATTGGCATTGCGCGGATCGCCATTATCGTAGGGGGGCGTACCGGTGGCCTTGCCGCGCGCATAGGATACGCTGAAATAACCATCCTTGATCTGCGCAGAAGCTTCTACCACCGCGCCAATAAATTTCGAAGACCAGTTGGTATTGGTTAAATAACGAACCTGGTTGAAATTGGCCGAAATACGCGAATTGGCGAGTACCGGCAAGTAACTGGTAGAGTTGGCATTGGAAAGCGTACTGGCGGGTACATATACGTCACGGCCTTCATTGGTAACAAATTCGGGCGTTTTTTTCAGGTTAAGATCATACAGGTAAAAATTATCCCAGGTATTATCGTAATAAACATTCGCGCCCATCCGGAACCAGCTGTTGAAATAATGATAGAAGCTGAGGTTGGTCTTAAACGTCAGCGGATTTTTCAGGTGTTTGTCGAGCGCCAGCACGGTGGCTGGCTGTTTGGTGGTAAGGGAGTTGTAATAAGCAACACCGGGTACTTTGCTGAAGTCTTTCTGGTAGGCCTGCCAGTCAGGAATGGGCACATCCTGCCGGATATCGATTTGACGGAAGTTAACGCCATTATCGATGTGCGAGAAAGTAATGGGCTGGGTGGTCAGCTCGGAAGCAAAAAGTCCGGCACCAAACTTGGCAATATCACGGCCATTGCTGTGTACATCCCAAACCAGGTTTACACGGGGCTGTATGTTTTTGGCATCAAAAGGAACCACATCGGTGCGGATGCCCAGGTCGGCATCCAGTTGCTGGTTATAGGTTGGCTTGCTGCCGATGATATTGGCATCCCACCTGAGCCCGACCGTTAGGTTCAGGTTAGGCCGCAGGTTGGTTTCCATTTGTGCAAACAGGCCCAGCTCTATTAATGGAACGCTTATCTTGGGATTGTTGCCATCCAGCGGAATCTTGCGGTTAAAGCGGTACGGGTTGTTATTGGCCATGTCTGCAATGCTGGCATAATAGAATTGTCCCTGCTGATCGTGCGACAGGCGGTCGGTGATATGGTTAATATTATTATCCGTACCAAATACAAAATTGAGGTTTCCTTTTTTATACCGGAAATTGTCTATGATCTGAATGACATCCGACGCATCTCTTTCAGGTACCCAGTTCTGGTTGCCGAATGCTACCGTAGTATTACCCGTGCTGCCATCGGCAAAAGTGGAGGTTACGTTTACAAATCCTTCGGGCACGCGGTTATTGAGATAGGTTAAAAATTTGCGATAGGTGCTGAAGTTTACTTTCAGGTCGTTGGTGGCGCGCGATGACAATTCAGATCGCAGGCCCAGCATTACACCATTGTCAATTTCGATACCGGTATATTGCGTGGTCAGCAATCCCGCTGATTTTAATTTATTAGGGTCAACAAAATGCAGGTAATTGTATTTCAGGGTGAACAGGTTCTTGGAATTGATATTCCAATCCAGTTTTCCGAATGCATTGATGGTTTTTTGTACGATGCTGATGGTACCGTATTGCTGGCTGGGCGGGAAACCGAACTGTTTTTCCATGATGTTCACGATCTGGTCGAGGTTCGATTTGGTAATACCCAGGTTCTTTTCTGCCTGCGCAGGGGTTGGCCCGGAAAAACCGAAGTCATACGCACGGAAGGGAATGGTGTTCTCAAACTGGTCATACGATACCAGGAAATGAAGTTTGTCTTTAATGATTGCGCCGCTTAACAAAGCGCCGCCCTGCCCGATGCTGTATTTATTGACCAGGTGGTTGCCGTTTACGTCTTTGGTGGCGGCCAGGGAATTGGCGCCATAATAGCCCCAGATAGCGCCAGACAGCGTGTTGGTGCCCGATTTGGTGATGGCTTTTACCACACCACCGGAACCCCTGCCGTTGGTAACATCGTAAGAATTGGTAGATACTTCAAACTCGCGGATGGTTTCGGAGGAAATGGAAAAAGCAGCGTCTGTAAGACCGCCAAATGTAGCGCGGCGGTTGCTGACGCCATCCAGCATATAGCCGGTACCACCCGCTTTGGCGCCCGATAAAGACGCACCATTGGCCAGGGGTGATAAGGTGATTAAATCAGTATAGTTGCGCGATACCAGCGGAATTTTTTGAATGGCCCGGCCAGAAACAGCCGTGCCCGTGCCGAGGCGGTCAACGCTGTTGTTAAAACTATTGGAGCGCACCACTACTTCGGCCAGGGTAGCGTCATTTTTACCCAGTACAATCTTGTGCAATACCAGCCGATCGCCCAGGTTCAGTGTATTGTCTTTTAAAAGGGTAGTCTGGTGGTTAACGGCACTTACTTCTATGCTGTAATTGCCCACCGGCAGATCGCGGAAAGAAAAATAACCTTTGCGGTTGGCGCTGGTGCTGGCAGTAAAGCCCGTGCCGGTATTATGAATACTGATGGTAGCGCCGTCTACCGCGCTGTCTGCGCCATCATACACAAATCCGCTGATGGCCGAGCCACTTACCTGGGCTTGCGTACAGACAGAAAAAAGAAAGGTACAAAGGAAGGCGAGGGCTGCCCTTCTGGCCATTTTTGGAAGGTAAACGATCATAAGCAGTATGTTTTTGCAAAACTATTTACTTAGTAACAGCCCGGTCTTGACAAGCCGTAACTTAACAAAATGGTAAAATAAAGGTAACAAAAATTTATTGAGACAATTTTCTGTAAATAAACCGGCCGGCTTTACAGGGCAAAAAGAGGGGCTGCATAGAAATGCTGCCCCGTATTAAATCCAATATCCTATGAAAAACCAGTATAAAACTAGGCTTTCAGGATAACAATGCATTGAACTTTCGATGAATCATTGAATAAAACCGGTGAAGTAAAATAAAACAGGTTTATAACAGCTTCCTGATGGTATCATGAATGGTTTCGCTGCTAAAAGGCTTGCTGATAAAAAGGTCGGCACCTTCCGCCAGTGCCCTGTTTCGATCGGACTGTAGATCGTAACCGGTAATCATAACGATTTTTGTATACGGGTAATGTTGTTTGATGAATTGTATAAAATCGAGGCCAAAACCATCCGGCAGGTGATTATCGAGAAAAATAATGGCGTGGGCTTCCTGTTCCAGCCGCTGGGTAGCTGCCGCCAGGTTATTGACATAATAGGTTTTTAAATTGTATTTCCTGAGAATACTGCTCAGCAGTATCCATATATCGGTCTCATCGTCTATTATAAGGGCGTTGGGCATGCTGTATGATTAGTAGTAAGAGGTTGTAAAAATATGCAGGATCTACCCGTTTAAGACGATAAACAACAAAAAAACCAGCGGGAGACCGAAAAGTTCTTACTCCGGTCGTTCATTTGCGCGGCAGTACGGCAAAACGGCGAATTGCCGAACAATGAACTGTTTTTGGCGATTGAACGACGAACGCCCGAGCGATGAACTTTTTAAAACCTTATTCCGTTCGGAGGCTTTTTACCGGGTTGGCGGTGGCTGCCTTAACAGCCCGGAAACAGACGGTGAGCAGTGTAATGATGGCGGCCAGCAAGGCGGCAATGACAAAATCCCAGGCCGCAATGGGGGTTCGGTAAGCAAAGTCCTGCAACCATTTATTCATACCCCACCAGGCTACCGGCACAGCAATGACCAGTGCTACCGCCACCAATTGAAGGAAATCTTTCGACAACAACCCTACAATATTGCCGATACTTGCGCCGAGCACCTTGCGTACGCCAATTTCTTTGAGGCGCTGCTCTGCTGCATAGGTAACCAGGCCAAAAAGACCCAGGCAGGCAATGCAGATGGCCAGCACGGCAAAGGAGATAAATATTTTGCCGGTACGCTGGTCGGCCTGGTACAACCGGTTAAAATCATCGTCCATAAAAGAGTAGATAAATGGCTGACCAGCCATTTTTTCTATCGAATGGTATTTCTGTTCCAGCTGGGCAATAACAGCGGGTATATTTTTTGAATGGAGGCGAAAGGAAATCGCCCCTCTTTCTTCTGCCAGTTTGAACAACACCGGGCCAATCTTCTCATGCAAGGATCCGCCATGAAAGTCTTTAACCACGCCAATGATATGGTACGCCACGGATGCGCCACTGTTGTCAACCGGCCGGTAAACCAGTTCATTCAAAGGGTCTTTAAAGGCCAGCATACGGGCAGCTGTTTCATTTACCAGTACAGCGCTGCTGTCGGTTGGCATCAGCGGCGAAAAATTTCGGCCCTTTGCCATTTCTATGCCAAGGGCAGGAACAAAATCCGCATCAATATTCCAGTTTTCCATAATAAGTGTACTGCTGCCCGTTAGAGCCGCATCTTTGAAAACACCGTTGATATCGTGGTGACCGGCATTGGGAAGATCGCGGGTCATGGTTGCCTGTACAATGCCCGGTATCTTCAGCGCTTCCTCTTTGAATGATTTGGCATGGTTCCCAAGCGAGTAAGTATTCTGCAGGGTCAATACCTGGCTGCGATCGTATCCCAGGTTGGTATTGCGGATATAGTTCAATTGGTTGTGAATAACCAGGGTGCCTACTATTAACACAATGGCGATGGCAAACTGGAATACGACCAGGCTGTTGCGCAGCCAGCTGTTTTTGAAACCCGCCGACAATTTCCCTTTCAATACCTGGATGGGTTGAAAGGCCGAGAGGTAGAAGGCAGGATAGCTGCCTGCCAGCAAGCCCACGATAAAACAGGTGACCAGCAATGAAGGGATGAGCCAGGGTTTCGATAACAGGCCCAAGGTTATCTGTTTGCCCGATAACTGGTTGAATAATGGCAACAGCAACCAGACCAGCACTACAGCCAGTACAAGTGCCAGGAGGGCGGTTAACATGGATTCTGCGAGGAATTGGGTAACCAGGCTGCTGCGCAGGGAACCCAGCACTTTTCGTACACCCACTTCCCTGGAACGACCTGCAGAACGGGCGGTAGAAAGATTCATGAAATTAACACAGGCAATCAGTAAGATAAACACCGCTACCACCACAAAAATATACACATATTGACGGTTGCCATTGGTCTCCAGCTCAAAGCTGAAATTAGACTGCAGGTGAATATCGGGCAATGCCATGGCGTAATAACCGAAATGGCCACCGTTTTTAGCCAGCTCCTCCAGGCTGCTGTGCACCATAGATATCAGCTGGGGCTCCAGGTATTTTTTAACGGTTTGATTCAGTGCCTGGTCAATATCTTTTTCGGTGGTGCCGGGCCGGGCCAGCACATAGGTAATAAAGTTGTTGCTCAGCCATTCATTGTTCCGGCTGTCTTCCAGCTCGGACATCGCCTTAATAAAATTAAAATGAAAATGAGACTGTGCGGGCAGATCTTTTATAACGCCGGTAATTTTGTAATTGGTGCTGTTAGAAGTGAGCAGGCTTTTGCCGATGGCATCGGTGCCGGGAAAATATTTTTTTGCCATGCTCTCCGAGATGACCATGCTGTAAGGTTGTGTTAAGGCCGTTTTCGGATCGCCGGCGATCATTGGAATGGTAAACACATCGAACAGGGTAGAATCTGCATACACGGAGTGATGTTCCATGATGGTCGCATCGCCTTTTTTTACCAGCATATCCTGCCGGTCGAGCAGGCGCACATATTTTTCTATTGCGGGAAACTCTTTGACCAGCACAGCACCCATCGGTGCCGGTACGGTAATGCCGTTCATGCCTGCCTGGTTCAATTTCAGATCGGCATGCAGGCGGAATATCCTGTCGGCTTTATCATTGTATTTATCATAGCTTGTTTCATCCATCACAAAAAGCGCAATCAGCAGGCAGGTGGCCATACCGGTGGCGAGGCCTACAATATTGATGATGGAAAATCCTTTATCCTTTAGCAGGTTGCGCCAGGCAATACGGAAATAACTTTTTATCATACGATGGATTTAAGTACAAGATACTTGAAAAAAGTTTTCCCTCCGGATAGTTCGAAAGTTCGACAGTTAGTAGTCCATTTGCCCGAACCCTGCTGCGAAAACAACGAACGATACGAACTATCTGAACTTAAAAGGTAACTTCGTTGCTCACCTTTAAAAAAAGAAATATGAAACGGACCGCAAAAGCACATTGGAACGGTACTCTGAATAATGGCAAGGGAGAGATGTCTACGCAAAGCACCACCCTTAATAATACACCGTATTCGTTCAAGACCCGTTTCCAGGACGGCGTTGGTACCAACCCGGAAGAATTGATTGCGGCTGCCCATGCCGGTTGCTTTACCATGGCAGTAAGCGCGGCCTTAAGCCAGGCGGGCTTTACCCCCGGCGATTTGAATACGGAAGCAGTGCTTGACCTGGATATGGTGGCACTTAAAATCAATGGCATTCAGCTGGCACTCACAGGGGCAAAAATAGACGGCGTGCCGGAAGAGCAATTCAAACAGATTGCCGAGGGTGCCAAGGCCAATTGCATTGTGTCGAAGGCACTGAGCGTACCCATTACGTTGACCATTACATATGCCTAAGTAATCATTCAAATGCCCAACCACTTTTGCGCAGTGGTGGATCTTTCCATCGTATCCGTGACAGGTGATCGAGTAGGCGAAACGGAGTACGCCAGCCTGTACCGGTTTGACCACGGCAGGTAAGCAGTAGGAAGTTGACACTTAAATGAATAGCGGGAAACTGCATGTTGACTTAAAGGACTTCATTTAAAAAACCGCTGGACAGGCGGTTTTTTAAATGGAATTTTTATACACCCATTTTTTGCAGAAAATCGACTGTTTTTTATATTGCAAAAAATGGTAATTTCTTACGGTATGTCTCCCGCCGAATCAACAGGAAGCTACTTGGCTTTCATGCAGTGGTTCCAACATTCATACCCTGACTTAGACCTTTGTTGCTGGCATCTTATTATACCTGATCCAACAGGTTAAAAGATGGCAATTCTCAAAGATGGATTAACCAGCCAGGAGTTATTAGCTGTAACGAATGTAATGACAGCATATTTGTTAGCCATTTGAAACTGACGGTAGTGTGTCAGTTTGAAAACAGGTTAATCCCCACTGCTAAAATGGTATATGTCTCCTCCGGCTTTTGAACAGGGAATAAAAAAAGTCTTAGGTAATCCGTTACCCAGACTGATTTTCAGCCCTTTCTTTAAATTACAACCGTCAGAAATATCTAAATATAACAGTTTATTCTTTAATAGCATATCAGGAAAAACATCTGCATAATATTCTCCAACATATTTATTTTTTAAATCGAAGATTTTAATACTCC